>NZ_SMJY01000100.1:0-21830 GCF_004348355.1 Micromonospora sp. KC721
CAGGTCAGGTGGTGCAGGGCCTTGGTGAGGAAGTCGCCCAGGGCGGCGGGGGAGTCGATGGTCAGGTCGGCGGCCTCGGCCACCTCGTGACCGGTCTCCGGGTTCGCCACCGCCACACAGACGCCGAGGAAGTCGGGGTCGGCGGCGGCCCGGGCGCGCAGCGCGACGAAGGCCTTGATGTCGGAGACGTCGTCGCCGAAGTACCAGGCGCCGCCGGCGCTGCGTACCACCTCGCCGATCACCAGGCCCTTGTCCCGGTCCACCGGCGGCTTCAGTTCCAGCACCATCCGGCCGGCCTGCACCTTGAGCCCGAGCCGTTCGGCCTGCGCCCGCCCCCACCGCTCGATCTGCGGGCCGAGTTCCGGCGCGGTACGCCAGTGCAGCGCGACGCTGAGCCGCTTGTACTCCACCAGGGCGCCGGCGGGCAGTTCGGCGCGGGCCAGGTCGGCCAACTCGGCCATGGTCGGCACCCAGGGCAGGGCGGCGGGCTCGGTCACGGTCGGGCCCCCGGAGTGGCTGTGCTCCAGGCCGTACAGGCCGTACAGGTCGATGCCGGCGAGGCCGCCCAGGTGGTTGCGGAGGAAGTCCACCGGGCGTGCCGAGACGATCGCCACCCGCTGCACCACGGCGGCGAGCGTCTCCAGCGCGGCGAGCACCTTCGGCGCGGGCTGTACCGCGGTGGGATCGTCGTCGACCGGCGCGAGAGTGCCGTCGAAGTCGAAGAAGAGCACGACGTCGGCCGCGCGTGCGGCGGTGGCACGCCAGGCGTGCTCGGCGTCCAACGGGGTCTTCGGCGGCTGGTTGCCCAGATTCAACGGCGGCACGCGCGACAGCGTACCCCGGGCTGCGTGGCTCATTCCTGGCCGCGAGATGACACCTTGACACCCCTCCCGGGTGACGCTCGCGGCTTGCGGGATCAGCGTTCGGCAGCTCCCCGCCCGCGCCGTCCGAACGGGAGCACGGCCGCGTCCTGGCCGTGGCCAAGCAGATAGCCCTCGACGAAGCCGGTGTTCCGGTCGCCGGTGTGCGCTTCGATCTCGTTGAGTCGCGCCACCAGGAACTCGGTCAGGGCGCTCACCCGGTCGTTGAGCCGCTCGTGCAGTTCGGCGAGGACCGCCAGGACAACCGCGGTGCCGGCGGTGGTCGCCGCGAGCAGGTTGACGACCAGGGGAAGCTGCTCGCCGTCGACTAGGCCGATCACCACGTTGGCGGTCACGCACGACGTCACCGACACCGCCCCGACCACGACTGCCCACCATTTCAGGGTCATGGACCGACCCCTCCTTCTGTCCCGCAGGGCCAGGTTCGGCCTTGTCCCGTCCCCCCACCGACGACGAGCCCAAGCAGTACGAATACGGACGCTAGCGCGCCTTCTTCGCGCCCGTGGTGGAACGATCAGGTCCCACCCGCCGTTCTTTCGCCATCTGAGGAACTACCCGGTCCGCTCCCCTCGTTTTCGGTCATCGACCGGGAGAGTCGGGCGATATGCGAGGTAACGAATGGTTTCTCGGATGTGGAACTTCTCCGTGTCGGAGACATTCGGGTCCACCAGCCGACGCAGCAGAGCCTCCACGTCCGGGTCCATCGGGGGTGAGTCGGGGACGTCGCGGGAGGCGGCGGTGCGGTCCCAGCCCAGCGCCGCGAAGGCGGTCGCCGGATTGAGCCCGAGCCCCTCGCAGAAGGCGACCACCCGGTCGACCTCCGGGTCGCTGGCCCAGTCGCCGCGTACCCATCGGTTGATGGTCTGGCGGGAGACGCCGGTGCGGCGGGAGACCTCGGTGCCGGTCCAGGCGCGCATGGCGCGGGCGTCGTCGAGGGCTCGGCGGACGAACGTGGCGAAGGCGATCTTCCGGGCAGGGGTGAACTCGTTCACGTTCCGACGGTACGGCGAAACGTTCCGACGGCGGGGGCGGGCACCGGCGTGTAACGCATATGTGACGACACGTCCGGACCAACCGCAAACGGGTCGGAGCTGCTGTTGAGGGGAGTCACCGGGGCAGAGTAGGCGGCTCTGTGGACGGGGGAAATCGGACGAAAAGCTGATACTGTCACGCCCATGGGACATTCTACGGTGTGTCACGTGCATGAGACGATCGGTGCTCACATGCGTCACGCTCCCGGTACGAGGAGGGTGCGGTGACCGAAGTCGCGACCCGCGCCCAGGCCTTCGGACTGATCGCGGAGGGGGTGGCCGCGGGGCTGAGCGCGCCCTGGCGCCTCTACCTCGCCCGCGGATGCCGTTATCTGTCACTGAGTGTCGGCGACCGGACCGAGTGGAACGCGTGGCGTACCCACCTCGGCTGTCCGGAGCTGAGCGTCCGGGTCTACGACGCCGGTGGCGAGATCCGACGCTCCTCGGTCGCCGAGGTGGTCCTGGACGGCTGCCGGATCAGCGTCGAGCTGGTCGAGGAGATCGGCACCGACGACCTGGACCAACTCCTGGTCGTCGACCCCACCGCCATCGAGCCGGAGGACCGGTGACCGGGCCGGGGCGGCGTACCGGGGCCGCCGGATGAGTCCTCTGCTCGCGGTCTTCCTCGTCCTGGTCCTCGGTGCCACGAGCTATGCGGCCGGGCGGTTGCATGGGCAGCTCAGCTACCGGATCGGCTACCGCTTCGGCTACCGGCAGGGCTACTTCGACGGTGACCGGGGGGCGTGGAACCGGCGCCGGCGCGAGGCCCAGGCCGCGATCGCCTCGGCGCTGGCGGTCCCGGTCAGCGGACCCCCGGCGACGCCGGCAGGCTCGGCCCGGCCGGTGAGTGGCGGAACGGCGGCCGGCGGCGTCGGCGTGATTCCGGTCGCCGGCGGCACGGTCCAGGCCGCGGCCGGCACCGTCCCGGTACCGGCCGGGCGACAGGGCACCACGTACACCGGCGCCTCGTTCACCGCCCCCGGCGTGCCGATCACCGGCCAGCATCAGACCGGGACGCTGGTACGGCGGCAGGGCTGAGCGCCGCCACCTGACGCGGCGCGTCGTCCGTTGCGGACACGCACCGTCGGGCCACGTCAGACCGGTGACGATGGTCCACCGGCCGGGATGCGCGCAGGGGGCATGCATCCCGGCCGGTCCGTCCCGCCTCCGAACGGGGAGATCCACGCGACCTCTAGCCGAGGGGGCCGGACGCCGCTAGCGTCTAGACATGGCACGGGGTTCTCCCGGGCCAGCCGGCCGCCCGGATCTGCGACCTCGCACACGGGGTTCCGCATCCGACCCCGTGTCCCCGGGCACCGGAGGAGGCGGAACACGGATGGCGGGTGCGCATCCGTCGGAGCAGGCCTGTGACCAATCGCCGTACGACCGCAGGTGCCGACCAGAACCCGGCCGCGACCGCCACGACCCGCCGAGCCACCCGGAGCCGCCGCACCACGGCCGGCGCTGCGGCCGGCCCCGAGGAGCCCCGACCAGCCGGCCAGGCGTTCGTCCTGGACACCTCGGTACTCCTGTCCGACCCGGCGGCCTTCCACCGGTTCGCCGAGCACGAGGTGGTGCTCCCCCTCGTCGTCATCTCCGAGTTGGAGGGCAAGCGCCACCACCCGGAGCTGGGCTGGTTCGCCCGGCAGTCCCTGCGGATGCTGGACGAGCTGCGGGTGCGACACGGGCGGCTGGACCGCCCGGTGCCGGCGAACGACGTCGGCGGCACCCTGCGGGTGGAGCTGAACCACTCGGACGACGGGGTGCTGCCACCGGGGTTCCGCACCGAGTCCAACGACGCGCGGATCCTCTCCGTGGCGTTGAACCTCGCCGCCGAGGGGCGGGACGTCACCCTGGTCAGCAAGGACATGCCGTTGCGGGTGAAGGCCGCCTCGGTCGGCCTGAAGGCCGACGAGTACCGGCACGGCCAGGCCAGCGATCCGACCTGGACCGGCATGGCCGAACTGGAGTTGGGCGAGGACGACATCGGCCGGCTGTACGCGGGGGAGACCCTCGACCTGGACGCGGCGGCCGGTTTGCCCTGCCACACCGGCCTGGTGCTGCACTCCGCCCGCGGCTCGGCCCTGGGCCGGGTGCTGCCGGACAAGACCGTCCGGCTGGTTCGCGGTGACCGGGAGGCGTTCGGCGTGCACGGCCGTTCGGCCGAGCAGCGGATCGCCCTGGATCTGCTCCTGGACGAGTCGATCGGGATCGTCTCGATGGGCGGGCGGGCCGGCACGGGCAAGTCGGCGCTGGCGCTCTGCGCCGGGTTGGAGGCGGTGATGGAGCGCCGCCGGCACAAGAAGGTGGTCGTCTTCCGCCCGCTGTACGCCGTGGGTGGCCAGGAGTTGGGCTACCTGCCCGGCTCCGAGGCGGAGAAGATGTCGCCCTGGGCCCAGGCGGTCTTCGACACCCTCGGCGCGGTGGTACACGAGAACGTGCTGGAGGAGGTCACCTCCCGGGGCATCCTGGAGGTGCTGCCGCTGACCCACATCCGGGGCCGGAGCCTGCACGACGCCTTCGTCATCGTCGACGAGGCGCAGTCGCTGGAGCGAGGTGTGCTGCTCACCGTCCTGTCCCGGATCGGTCAGGGCTCCCGCGTGGTGCTCACCCACGACGTCGCGCAGCGGGACAACCTCCGGGTGGGACGGCATGACGGTGTGACGGCGGTGATCGAGGCGTTGAAGGGGCACCCCCTCTTCGCGCACGTCACGCTGAGCCGGTCGGAGCGGTCGCCGATCGCGGCGATGGTGACGGATTTGTTGGAGGACATCCCCCACTGACCGGACCGTTGCCCCTGTCTGTCCGCATTCATGTTGTGGCACAGATCACAATACGGCCTGGTGGTTTCCCATCAGCCTCACTGTGCGCGATGGTGTCCAGCGAGCGCCCACGTCCCGAAAGGATCGTCCGGCATCGTTCGTCCCACGGGCGGGCGGGTCCGGCGACGCTCGGAACGTCGATGGCGACCCCTGCGGTCGGGGCGCTCGCGGCACCGCCGCGCCCGGTGTGACGGCCGGCCCGTGCCGCGTCCTTGCCCCCGACGAAGGGACACTTCGTGAGTCGGCTGTGGAGCCGGTTCGGCGCCCGCACCGCCGCTGTCGCGCTGCTCTCCGTGGGTGTCGCCGGCGGTTTCTATCTGGGCGAAGACCGGGAGACCCAGCAACAGGGCCTGACCGAACAGGTCGGCCGCGTGGTCGACGAGGCCGAGTACGACTACCAGCGGGAGCGGCAGGCCCAGCACCGGACCGAGTCCGCCAAGCAGCGCGTCGCCGAGTACCAGGCGAAGCTGCGCGCCGCCGAGGCGGCCAAGGCGGCAGCGGAGCGGGCCCGGAAGGCCGAGGCCGCCGCCGCGTCACGTAAGAAGGCCCGCGAGGCCGCCGAGAAGGCGGCGAAGGAAGCCGAGACCAAGCCGTACGACGGCCCGATCCCGGCCTCCTGCAACGAGTACAGCGGCAACCGGAAGATCGGCTGCGCGCTGCTGCTCGACCAGGGCTTCAAGATCGACCAGATGCCCTGTCTGGACAAGCTCTGGACCAAGGAGAGCGGCTGGAACCACAAGGCCGTCAACCGGTCCTCCGGGGCGTACGGCATCCCCCAGTCGTATCCCGGCAGCAAGATGAGCTCGGTCGCCGACGACTGGCGGACCAACCCCGCGACGCAGATCACGTGGGGTCTCGGCTACATCAAGGGCCGGTACGACAACCCGTGCGGCGCCTGGGCCAAGAGCCAGCGCTCCGGCTACTACTGATCCCGTTCGGGTCGACGGCGGGGCGGGTGCTCGACCACCCACCCCGCCGTCGTCGTACCCGGGCACGCGGGACGTGAGTGGCGGTCGGCCGGGAATGCTGATAGCTCTTGACGGGTGACCCTGCACCCGGCGGGCGGCGACCCGCACCGGTTCGGCACCGACGCGTTCTACGCGTCGCTGGGCCGTGCCTTCGTCGCCATGTGCGCGGTGGTGCCGTTCCTCTTCCTCATCGAGGCGCTCGACCAGGGGCTCGCCCTCGGTCTCGACGTGGCGGCCGGAATCATCCCGATGCGCATCGAAGGGCTCGACGGGGTCTTCTTCTCGGCGTTCCTGCACCACGGCTTCGACCACCTCTACAGCAACAGCATCCCGCTGATCCTGCTCGGCACCTTCGTGCTCGCCGCCGGCACCCGACGTTTCCTCTGGTCCACTTTGATCATCATCCTGGTCAGCGGGCTCGGGGTCTGGTTCACCGGGGCACCCAACTCGGTGGTGGTGGGCGCCAGCGGGGTCATCTTCGGCTACCTCGGGATCCTGCTCACCCGGGGCATCGTCGAGCGGAGCTGGTGGAACTTCGCCGTGGTGCTGCTGGTCGGTCTGCTCTACGGCTGGCAGCTGCTCGGCATCCTCCCCACCGACGAGCGCATCTCCTGGCAGGGTCACCTGTTCGGGCTGCTCGGCGGGGTCGTCGCGGCGATCCTGTTCCGTCGGCGCAGGCCCGAGTCGTACGACCCGTACCATCCCGGGTCGACCCTCACCCTGCCCTGACCGGGTTCCCGGCCCGGCGCGGCCCCGGGATGCTTGCCCGGCCGGGGCAACCGGCCTACCGTCGGCAGCAGCACGCGTCGAACGCCGAGCGGAAAGCGACGGTACGCCATGCGCGAGGTCGATGTCGCGGTGATCGGAGCCGGTCCGGCGGGCCTCTTCGCGGCGTACTACGCCGGGTTCCGCGGGCTGTCGGTGGCGGTGATCGACGCGCTGCCCGAACCGGGCGGGCAGATCACCGCGATGTACCCGGAGAAGCTGATCCACGACGTCGCCGGGTTCCCCGCCGTCAAGGGGCGGGACCTGGTGGCGAACCTCGTCGCCCAGGCCGCCCCCTACCATCCGGACTATCTGCTCGGCTGTCGCGCGGAGAAGCTGTCGTACGCCGACGGGCGGCCGGTGCTCGGCCTGGCCGGCGGTGACCAGCTGCACTGCGGGGCGGTGCTGGTCACCGGCGGACTGGGCAGCTTCAGTCCGCGTCCGCTGCCGGTGGCGGAGGGCTTCGTCGGCGCCGGGATCGTCTACTTCGTACCGGAGCCCGCCGCGTTGGCCGGCCGGGACGTGCTGATCGTCGGCGGCGGTGACTCGGCCTTCGACTGGGCGGCGACCCTGCAACCGCTGGCCCGCTCGGTGACCCTGGTGCACCGGCGGGAGCGGTTCCGGGCGCACGCCGGCACGGTGGCCCGGGTGCTGGCGTCACCCGTACGGGTCATCGTCAACGCCGAGGTGACCCGGCTGCACGGCGACGTCTCGGTGACCGCCGCCGAGATCGCCGTGCGTGGCGGCGCTGCCGAGACCCTGCCGGTCGACACGGTGGTCGCGGCGCTCGGCTTCACCGCGGACCTGGGGCCGTTGGCCGAGTGGGGACTGCGCCTGGACCGCCGGCACATCGTGGTGGACAGCGCGATGGCCACCAACCTGCCCCGGGTCTTCGCCGCCGGGGACATCACCGAGTACCCGGGCAAGGTACGGCTGATCGCCACCGGATTCGGCGAGGCGGCGACCGCCGTCAACAACGCCGCGATCGTGATCGATCCCACCGCGCACCTCTTCCCCGGCCACTCCTCCGACGCCGGCTGACCGGGCCGGCCGTCGTGCCGGCGGGTCGCCGCGGTCAGCGGGGCAGACCGATGAGGTCGGCCATCAGCGCGGTCTGGTGGTCGAAGTACCCGTCGCGGTGCGCGATGGCACCGGCGAAGCGGCCGAACAACTCGAAGCTGATCAGGCCGAACAGCTGCGTCCAGCCGGCCATGCCCCGGGCCAGCAGCGACTCGGGCAGGCCCGGAAACAGGCCGGCGGCGATCCCCGCCAGGTCGGCGCGGACCGGTTCGGGCAGTTCCTCGTCGGGTACGGCGAGCCGGCCGTCGGTCAGCCCGTCGCGGAGAATGCCGACCAGGGTCACCGGGGGGCGCTGGGCTGGCAGGACGGTGTCGTCGGGGGCGGCGTATCCGGGGACCGGGCTGCCGTAGAGCAGGGCGTACTCGGCGGGGTGGGCGAGGGCCCAGTCGCGGGCGGCGCGGCTGACGGCGTGCCAGCGGCCGCGCAGGTCGTGCCGGTCGGCGCTGGCATCGGCCTGTTCCACCGCGTCGCCGAGCGCGTCGTACGCCTCGATGATCAGCGCGGTCAGCAGGTCGTCGCGGCTCGGGAAGTAGCGGTAGATCGCCGAGGAGACCATGCCCATGTCTCGCGCGACCGCCCGCAGGGAGAGGTTGGCGCCGTCGGTGGCCAGGTGTCGCCGGGCCACCGCCTTGATCTCGTCGATCATCTCGGCGCGGACCCGGGCGCGGATGGAGGGAGCGGACATGCGTCCACTCTGCCACGGGCCGGAGCGCTAATCAAAAAAGAGAGCAGTGCTCTTGACGCAATGTCGGCGGGCGGCCATGCTGGGAAGGCAACAAGAGCACTGCTCTTGATTGTTATCCCTGCTTCGGAAGGTGTTCCCATGTCGCTGCACGTGATCGTCGGCGCCGGCCCGGTCGGCACCGCCACCGCCCGGCTTCTCGCCGAGCGAGGCGAGCGGGTCCGGATCGTCACCCGGCGCGGCACCGGACCCGAGCATCCGGCCATCGAGCCGGTGGCCGCCGACGCCGCCGACCCCGCCCGGCTCACGGCCCTCACCCGGGGCGCGGCGGCCCTCTACAACTGCGCCAGCCCCGCGTACCACCGCTGGGCGACCGACTGGCCGCCACTGGCCGGCGCGCTGCTCACCGCCGCCGAGCGAGCCGGCGCGGTCCTGGCCACCGTGAGCAACCTCTATGGCTACGGCCCCGTCGACGCCCCGATGACCGAACAGACCCCGCTGCACGCCACCGGCACCAAGGGGCGCGTCCGCAACCGGATGTGGACCGACGCCCTCGCCGCCCACCGGGCCGGCCGGGTCCGGATCACCGAGGTACGTGCCTCCGACTACCTGGGTGCGGACGCCACCAGCCTGCCGATGCTGGTCCTGCCCCGGGTGCTCGCCGGGCAGCGGGTCTTCCTGCCGGTCGACTGGGACGCCCCGCACACCTGGACCTACCTCGGCGATGTCGCCCGTACCCTGGTCGCGGCCGCCGCCGACGAGCGGGCGTGGGGACGCGCCTGGCACGTGCCCAGCGCGCCCGCCGTCTGCATGCGGGAGTTGGCCGTCCGGGCCGCCGCGTTGGTCGGCGCGCCCGCGCCGAAGCTGACCCGGATGCCCTACCCGGTGCTCTGGGCGGGCGGCGTGGTCGATCCCTTCGCCCGTGAGCTGCGGGAGACCGTCCACCAGTTCGCCCGGCCGTTCCTGATGGACTCCATCGACGCCACCACCACCCTCGACGTCGAGCCGACCCCGCTGGGCCGGTCGCTGAAGGAGACGGTGGAGGCGCTGCGCCGCTGAGTCGGGTGGCGGCGGTCGGTGGTCAGCGGCGCGGTGCCGGCCCGAGCGCCGCGATCAGCACCGCGACCAGGGTCAGCGCCGCGCCGGCCAGGGCCGCCGGCCCCGGATGTGAGGCCGCGGTGGGCAGGAGCAGGTCCAGCAGAACGGCACCGATGACCTGCCCGGCGATGGTGGCCAGTCCGAACAGCAGGACCCCGGTGAACCGGACGAGGGCCGCCGCGACGGCGATGAAGACGATGCCGATCGGTCCACCCAGGTACAGCCAGGGCTCGCCGGGGAGGACCCCGCCGGGCCGGCCACGGACGGCCATCTCCACCGCGAGGGTGGCGAGCAGGGCCACCATGCCGACCGAGAAGTTGACCAGCGTGGCGGTCAGGGCGCTGCCCGCGGCGTCCCGGACCCGGGCGTTGACCGCCTGCTGCCAGGCGATGCCCATCCCGGCCAGCAGCGGCAGCGGGGCCAACGCCAACGCCCCCGGATCGGCGAGCCGGTCACCCACCGCCAGCAGGACCGCCAGCACGGTCAGCACCGCGCCGGCCACCCTCGCCGTGGTGACCCGCTGCCGACCGGCCGGGCCCACCCCGGCCCGGTCCACCGCGAGGCTGCTCGCCGACTGGCCGGCCACCACCGCCACCGTGAAGACCGCCACCCCCAGGGCGCCGATGGTCAGACCCTGGGTGGCCACCAGGAACGCGCCACATACCCCGCCCAGGCACTGCCACGGGCGCAGCGTCCCGCCGCCGAGCGCCGCGCGCAACTCGCGCAGGCCCCGCCGCCCGGCCGGGACGGCGGGGACCAGCACCAGCAGCACCAGCAGACCGGACGCGAAGGAGACCACCGCGGCGGCGATCCCGTCGGCCAGGCGTACCCCCAGTTCGCCGTTGATCCAGGACTGCACCGCGACGGCGACCCCCGACGCGGTCGCCAGCCCGACGCCGGCGATCCGCCGGGACGCCGGCGCGGTTGGCGGTGTGACCGTTTTGGTCGCGCTCACTCCTGTTCGGCCAGCGGACGCCCATCGAAGTCGATCGCCGAGTAGAGGGCCAACTTCTCCAGCCGGTGGTACGAGTCGATCACCCGGATGGTGCCGCTCTTGGAGCGCATCACGATCGACTGGGTGTACGCCCCACCCGCCCGGTACCGCACGCCGCGCAGCAGATCGCCGGAGGTGACGCCGGTGGCCACGAAGAAGCAGTTGTCGCCGGTGACCAGGTCGTCCGTGGTCAGCACCCGATCCAGGTCGTGCCCGGCGGCCAGCGCCTTCTCCCGCTCCTCGGCGTCGCGCGGCCAGAGCTTGGCCTGCATGACCCCGCCCATGCACTTGAGCGCGCACGCCGCTGTGATCCCCTCCGGGGTGCCGCCGATGCCCATCAGCGCGTCGACGTCGGATTCGCCCCGGGCGGCGGCGATCGCGCCGGCGATGTCGCCGTCGGAGATGAAGCGGATGCCCGCCCCGGTCCGCCGGATCTGCCCCACCAGGTCGTCGTGCCGGGGCCGGTCGAGGACACAGACCGTGACCTCGGCGACGTCGGTCCCCTTGACCTTCGCGATCCGGCGGATGTTCTCCGCGACCCCGGCGTTGATGTCGACGGCGTCGGCGTACATCGGGCCGACGGCCAGTTTCTCCATGTAGAAGACGGCGCTGGGGTCGAACATCGCCCCCCGCTCGGCCACCGCCAGCACCGCGAGCGCGTTCGGCATGCCCTTGCTCATCAGAGTCGTGCCGTCGATCGGGTCCACCGCCACGTCGACCTCGGGACCGGTGCCGTCGCCCACCTCCTCGCCGTTGAAGAGCATCGGCGCGTTGTCCTTCTCGCCCTCGCCGATCACCACCACCCCGCGCATCGGGATCGAGTTGATCAGCTTGCGCATCGCGTCGACGGCTGCCCCGTCGCCGCCCTCCTTGTCGCCCCGGCCGACCCAGCGGCCGGCGGCCATCGCCGCGGCCTCGGTGACCCGGACCAGGTCGAGGGCGAGGTTGCGGTCGAGATCCTGGGGGATCCGCGTCCTGGTGTTCGTCATACGGCTTCCTCCTCGCGACGTTGCGGGGTGGACCGGCAGAGTGCGGCGTCGCCGCCGCCGGCTTTGTCGCTGATCCTCACACGATGCCAGCTCCGGAGCCGGAGCGGGGCGAAGGTGTGGCGGATGACCGTACCGTCGGGGCTGCGAGAATGGTCCGGTGGAACCCGCACAGCCTGCCGACCGCGTACCCGCCGACCAGACCCCGCCGCAGGAGCCGCCGTCGACGAGCCCGGCCCGGGCGACCGACCTGGCGACCTCGTCGAGCGGGCCGGAGCCGGCGGTGGTGGAGCCGCCGGCCGGGACGGCCGGCGGGGAGCCCGCGCTGGTCGCGCCGCCGCCAGCCGGTGCCGGTGGTCCGCGCCGGGTCGGCCGACCCGCCGGGAAGGAGAAGGCCCGCTCCGAGCGGTCGCCGAAGGACATGGCGTTGTCGCTTCTGGTACTGCTCGTCCCGATCGCCCTGCTGCTCGCCTTCTACCGCGGCTTTCTCGGCGGTGAGCAGCCCGTCGTCGTCGATCCCGGCCCCGCCTACGAGTCGGCCCGGTCGGCCGGCGCCTTCCCGATCAGCGAGCCGACCGGGCTGGGCTCCGGCTGGCGTACGGTCAGCGCCAGCTACCGCGCCGTGGACGGTGGTGCCAACCTGCGGGTCGGCTACCTCACCCCGGAGGGGCGGGGCGTGCAGCTCGTGCAGAGCAACGTCCCGCCGGAGAAGCTGCTCCCGCACGAGCTGACCGTGCAGGGGCAGCCGCAGGGCCCGACCGACCTGGGCGGGCGCAGTTGGCAGCGGTACACCGGCCGGGGCAACGACCAGGCCCTGGTGCTGCTCGAACCCGACCGTACGGTGATCGTGGTCGGTGACGCCCGCGAGGGCGAGCTACGTCAGCTGGCCGGCGCCCTCCGGTAACAGCGCCGGCCGGTCGTCCGCCCACGGGCATCGGTCGCACCGGGCAGGGATTGGCGAAGGCGGCATCTGGGAACAGAAGGTACGCGGCCTCGTCGGTGCGGTCTCCCGGCCGACGCCGCTCGAACGCCGGAGCAGGAGCAGCTCCGGCCGCCACGCCTCCGGCGCCCGCGCGGGCCGGACGACCGATGAGAGGTTCCCGTGACCATTCGGCGCTTCAGTGCGGCGGTCTTCGCCGCGACGCTCCTCACGCCTGGCCTGGCCGCCTGCACCAGCACCGGGACCGGCGAGGCAGGGGTCTCCGCGTCCCCGACCACCTCCGCCAGCGCCTCATCCGGGGCCACCGGGGCAGTCGACAGTGACGCCAAGCAAGCCCTGCTGAATTCCACCAACGCGATCCGCACCGGCAACTTCCGCTTCACCATGGCCGGTGCCGGCTCCACCGCTGAGGGGCAGGTGCACGAGCCGAGTCAGAGCGCCGAGATGCGCGTCATGATCGGCGACGCGTCCTCGGACCTGATGATGAAGCTCGACCTGATCCATGCCAAACCAGACAGTTGGGTGAAGCTGGAACTCGGCGGCACCGCTGCCAGCAGCGTCCCCGGGGTACGGCAGCTCAACCTCGGCAAGTACCAGCATCTCGACCAGAACCGGATCAAGGGCAACAGGGCGCTGGGCTTCGACTTCGAGGCCGTGGACCCGGCCGGCAGCGCGGTGCTGACCCAGGGGATCACCGAGGTCCGGCAGACCGGCGAGGGCAGCTACGCCGGCACCCTGGACGTGTCGAAGGCGGCCCAGGCCGGCTCACTCGACCCGTCGGTGATCACCGCGCTGGGGCAGCAGGCGCAGTCGGTGCCGTTCACCGCGAAGCTGGACCCGCAGGGCCGGCTGAGCGAGCTGGTCGTCCGGATCCCGGCCGCCGGCCAGCGCGCCGCGCAGGACATCAAAATCACCTACTCGGACTACGGCAACGCCACCGCCGCCCGCAAGCCCCCGGCCGACCAGGTGGTCGAGGCGCCGCCGGAGTTCTACAACCTGTTCGACTGACCGGGTCGGCATCCACGCCGGCTTGGCACCTGCCGGTCCCGCACGGCTCTGTCCGCCGCGAACGGCGGTGTCCCTGGAGGCGGACACCGCCGTTCGCGCCAACCGGGCCGCTCGGAGGCGTCCCCATCAACACCATCGGCCCCGGCTGGGACGAAACCGGGGCGTCAGGAGTCGGCGGCCTGGCGGGCGGCGTCGATGCGAACCCGCGCCCCGTCCAGCCAACGCTGGCAGGTCGCGGCCAGCCGTTCACCGCGCTCCCAGAGCGCCAACGACTCCTCCAACGACGTGCCGCCGGCCTCCAACTTCTCCACCACCTGCGCCAGCTCGGCGCGGGCCTGCTCGTAGCTGAGCCGTTCGTCCTTCGTCACTTCGCCCATCACGACTTCCTCATCGCCTCGACGGTCACGCCCAGCTCGCCCTCGGCGAGGCGTACCCGTAGTGGATCGCCCTTGTCCACCTCACCCGCCGCACGCACCACCTGGCCGTCGGCGCGCTGCACGATCGCGTACCCCCGGTCGAGGGTGGCCGCGGGGGAGAGGCCACGCAGCCGGGCCAGGGTGTGCCGCAGGTCCTCGGCGGCGGCGCCGAGGCGGTGATCCAGGCAGCGGCCCGCCCGGTCGCGCAGCGCGGTGACCTCGGCGGCCCGCTGGTCGACCATCACCTGCGGGCGGGCCAGCACCGGACGGGACCGCAGCGAGTCGAGGCGGTGCTGTTCCCGGTCGACCAGGTTGCGCACCGCGCGCTCCAGCCGCGAGCGGGCCTGGCCGATGAGGCGTACCTCCTCGGTGAGGTCGGGGACGACCCGCTTCGCCGCGTCGGTCGGCGTGGACGCGCGGACGTCGGCGACATAGTCGACCAACGGTGCGTCCGTCTCGTGACCGATCGCACTGACCACCGGCGTACGGCAGGCGAAGACCGCCCGGCAGAGCGCCTCGTCGGAAAACGGCAGCAGGTCCTCGATGCTGCCGCCGCCCCGGGCCAGGACGATCACGTCGATGGTGGAATCGGCGTCGAGGACCCGCAACGCGTCGACGATCTGCGGCACCGCGCCCGGCCCCTGCACCGCCACGTTGACCGTGCGGAATTCGACCGCCGGCCAGCGTCGCCGGGCGTTGGTGAGCACGTCCCGCTCGGCGGCCGAGGCCCGGCCGGTGATCAGCCCGATCCGCTGGGGCAGGAACGGCGGCCGGCGCTTGCGGGCCCGGTCGAAGAGCCCCTCGGCGGCGAGCAGCTTTTTGAGCTTCTCCAGCCGGGCCAGCAGCTCACCGAGCCCCACCTGCCGGATCTCGTCGGCGCGCAGGCTCAACGTGCCCCGGGCCGCGTAGAACTCGGGCTTGGCGTGCAGCACCACCCGGGCGCCCTCGCGTAGCTCCGGTGCGCCGGAATCGAGGACGTCCCGGTTGGTGGTCACGGTGAGACTCAGATCGGCGGACGGGTCACGCAGGGTGAGGAAGACCGTGCTGGCGCCGGGGCGCCGGCTGATCTGCGCGACCTGCCCGTCCACCCAGACCCAGCCGAGCCGGGCGATCCAGGCGCCGACCTTCTGGCTGACCACCCGGACCGGCCAGGGCTCCTCCGGGGTGCTGCGGGGGGCGTCGGTCACCCGCCCACCCTACGGTCCGGCCCCGACGGCCTGAGCCAGGCCCGACCGGGCGTGCCGTACGCCGGGGTGGGCGGTGAGCACCTCGTGCATCTCGACCAGAGATGGCACCGGCCGCCCATTGCCGGTCCGCGCATCCTGCCAGCCGCCGGCCCCGCCTGTGGTACGGGTCGCAGCGCCTGCCGGCCGTAGGGGCGGCACGTACGATGGTCGGGTGACTCAGGCTGAGACGACTCCCCGGACCGGCAAGCGCGTGCTCCTGGCCAAGCCCCGCGGCTACTGCGCAGGTGTGGACCGGGCGGTGCAGACCGTCGAGGAGGCGCTGAAGCTCTACGGCGCCCCGATCTACGTACGCAAGCAGATCGTGCACAACAAGCACGTGGTGCGGACGCTGGAGGCCCAGGGCGCGATCTTCGTGGAGGAGAACGAGGAGGTGCCCGAGGGTGCCACCGTCATCTTCTCCGCGCACGGCGTGGCCCCGGAGGTGTACGAGCAGGCCCGGGAGCGCTCGCTGAGGGCGATCGACGCGACCTGCCCGCTGGTGACCAAGGTGCACCAGGAGGCCAAGCGGTTCGCCGCCGAGGACTACGACATCCTGCTCATCGGCCACGAGGGGCACGAGGAGGTCATCGGCACCGCCGGCGAGGCTCCCGCGCACATCCAACTGGTCGACGGCCCGGACGGCGTGGACAAGGTCACCGTGCGCGACCCGAACAAGGTCGTCTGGCTGTCCCAGACCACCCTGTCGGTGGACGAGACGATGGAGACGGTGGCCCGGCTCAAGTCCCGGCTGCCGCTGCTGCAGTCGCCGCCCAGCGACGACATCTGCTACGCCACCTCCAACCGGCAGCACGTGGTCAAGGAGATCGCCCCCGAGTGTGACGTGGTGATCGTGGTGGGTTCGCGCAACTCCTCCAACTCGGTACGCCTGGTCGAGGTGGCCCTGGACGCCGGGGCCCGCGCCGGGCACCTGGTCGACTTCGCCCACGAGATCGACGACGCCTGGCTTGCCGGGGCCAGCACGGTGGGCCTGACCTCGGGCGCCAGCGTGCCGGACGAGTTGGTGCAGGAGGTGCTGGCGCACCTGGCCGCGCGGGGCTTCACCGACGTGGACGAGGTGGTCACCGCCAACGAGCGGCTGACCTTCTCGCTGCCGCAGGAGCTCAAGCGGGACATGAAGGCGGCGGCGGCTCGCGGCTGATCGACCGGAACGGATCGCGCTCCGATCACGTCCCATTGCGCATGAAGACTCCTCGGATGGCCCTCGTCGCGCTGATTGCCGCTGCGACGCTGACCGCCTGCGCCGATACGGGCACCCCCGGCCCCTCGGAAGGATCCCCGGTGACCAGTACCCCCGGCAGCGAACCGGCCGACCCGACCACGCCGCCGGGCGCGTCCCCCACGGTGCCACCGCCGGGGGCGTCCCCCACGGTGCCGCCGCCGATCAAGCCGTCCGGGCCGAAGGTGCCGCCCGGCCCGGGCGCGACGGAGATCTCCGGCACGGTGACGTCCGGCGTGGAGCCGGGCTGTCTGCTGCTCGACGGGTACCAGCTCATCGGTGGCCCGCGTGACGTGCTGACTCCGGGCGCGAAGGTCACCGTCACCGGCAAGCCCCAAACCGACCTGCTGACCGTCTGCCAGCAGGGCACTCCCTTCAAGGTCGAGTCCGCCCGCCGCTCCTGACGCCCACCCACACACGGGCGCGGGGTCAAAGGGGGAAGCCCGCCCCCAATGGGGGGCGGGCTTCCGTGTGGTTGGCGCGGTCGGATGACCGCGGTCAGTTCACCTTGCCGATCGAGACCGAGCCACGGCCGACGACCGCACCCTCGGTGGTGGTCACGGCCAGGTCGCCGTACAGGGCCCGACCGGCGGCCGGGGTGGACCGGGCGACCACCGTGCCGGTGAGGGCGGCGGTGGCACCGTTGGTGAGGGCCAGCGGGGTGGCGGGCGCGGTCACCGTGCCCAACGACGGGGCCGTGAACGAATCCCGGTAGTCGTAGGCGGTGCTGGTGCCCGGACCGTCGACGGCGTACCCGTCGACCACGACCCGGTAGGTGCCCGGGGCCGGGTTGGCCAGGGTCACCGCCTCCTCCGAGTCACCGTCGGCCGAGAGGCCCACCCGGGTGGCGCCCAGGAACACCGACAGGTCCAGGTCGGCGCCGAGGTTGGCGGTGTTGCCGATCCGCGCGGTGAAGCTGGTCGCACCCGCCGGCACGTCCACGGTCCACTCCTGCTGCGCGCCCTCGCCGATGGTCGGCCGCGCCGCGAGCACGCTGGCGAGCGGGCCGCCCTGACCGGTCACCGCGACCGGGCCGAAGGCGTTGGCCAGCTTCCAGGACACCTGGGTAGGAGCCCCGGCGACCACCGCCGGCAGCTCGATGGTGGCCGGGTCGACCTTGACACCCTGCACCCGCGCCTGGAGCTGGAACGGGTTGTTCAGCGACCGCGACGTGCGGCGCGCCTCGACCTCGATCTCCCAGACGCCCGGAATCGGGTTCTGGTAGTCCCGCTCCTGCGGCTTGCAGGCCGCCGCGTCGGAGAAGTTGGTGTAGCAGGCGGTGCTGGCGGTGCTCTCCACCGGAACGCCGTACGGGTTGATCGCGATGAAGCGGGTCTGCGACCCGGTGGCGATGCCGGAGAGGTTCACCTGCAGCGCGCCCGCCCCGGGCGGAACCGTCACGAAGTACGAGGTGAAGCCGTTCCGGTCGACGGTGCCCTCGGTGGAGAAGGAGAACGCCGGCTTCTGCACCTCGTGGGCGACGACCACCACGGTCGAGACCTCGAAGTCGACCACGGAGGTTGCCGGGTCGTCGATCACCATCAGGGCGCCGTGCGCGCCGGCGGTCTTCGGCTTGGCCACCACGTCGACGGTGACGGTCTTGTTCAGCGGCAGCACCACCGACTTCGGCGCGGTGAAGGTGCCGTCGTTTCCGCGCAGCGTCACGGTGTGCTGCCGGTTGCCGGCCGGCCCGCTGGTCCGGGTGACCTTGACCTGGTACGTCTTCGACTGGCCGACCTGCTGGCCACCCTGCGCGGAGGCGCAGCGGTTGTAGACGCCGGTGCCCCGGTGCGGGTTCGGCAGGAACTGCTGGGTGCCGGCGTCGTAGCGGGTCAGGTTCTTCGACAGCTCGGTGCAGACCGGCGCGTCGGAGGTGTACGACCGGGCCTCGACGCCCTTGCTCAGCAGCTTCCACGCGCCGGGCACGTCGAACATGCCGTAGCCCTGGGCGTACGTCGGAACGTCGGCGATCGGCTTCGCCGAGGTGTAGATGGCACGGCGCAGCGCGGCCGGGGTGATGCCCTGGTCGTTGAACCGCGCGGCGGAGAGCAGCAGCGCGGCGGCGCCGGCGGCCTGCGGCGAGGCCATCGAGGTGCCGTTGAGCATCTGGTAGCCCGGCGGCAGCGAGTAGCCGGCCTCGGGCGCGATGTTGCCCGGCTGCCAGGTCGGCGCGGTGGAGACGGCCGCGCCGGGGGCGGCGATGTTCGGCTTGAAGCCGCCGTCCTCACGCGGGCCGCGGGAGGAGAAGTTGAACAGCGCGTTCTCCTTGCGGACCACCGAGCCGTAGTTGGACAGCCAGGTGTCCTTGCTGATGCTGGCCGCGACGCTGACCACGTTGGACGCCACCGACGGGTCGCCGATGGTGTTCAGGCCCGGGCCGGAGTTGCCGGCCGAGATGAACATCTGCACGCCGTACGTGGTGATCAGGGTGTTGTAGAGCTGGGCGCGGGCGTTGGAGCCGTCGTTGAGCGCCGGCAGGCCGCCGATCGACATGTTGATCACGTCGACCTTGCGGTTGATGACCAGGTCGGCCATGCCGGTGGTCAGCGCGGCGGCGGTGCAGCCGCCACCCCACGAGCAGGCGCGGGAGGAAACCAGCTTGGCGCCGGGGGCAGCGCCGTCGAAGGCGTTGTTGCCCAGCATGTCGTTGGCGGCGGTGATGCCGGCGACGTGTGTGCCGTGGGTCGACTCGATGATGCCGATGTTGACGTAGTCCCAGGTGCCCGGGACGTTGATCGGGCTGGTGTCGACGCCCTTGCGGTACTCGACCACGAACGGGATCTGCTCCCGGACCGGGGTGGCCGGGTTGTCCGTGCCGAAGTGTCCGACCTGGAACTTCTCCTGGTACGGGCGCATCGGCTCGTCGTCGGAGAAGTCACGGTTCTGGTTCGCGTCGACCCGGATGTCGTTGCTCCGGGGGTCGTAGAGGATCCCGAACGCGTCGGTCCTGTCGCCGTCCCGGTTGACGTCACCGGCCGGGTCGCTGCCGGCGGTGATCGACTCGTTGAAGGTGGCGAACCGGTAGGACCCGGCGGGGGCCGTCCAGGTGGTGGCGCCGACGGTGAAGGTCGGGCCGGTCACCTCGAGGTTCATCCGCCGCCAGGTGGAGTCCTCCAGCGGGTCGGTGGCGGTCACCCAGTCGACGATCTTGCGCTCGCCGGTGGTCGTCTTCTGCAGGGCCGGGTGGTCGAGGTCCACCCCGGAGTCCATGATGCCGATGGTGATCCCGCGCCCGTCGAAGGTCGGGTTGGCGGCCTTGAAGGCCTCGGCGCCGGTCTCGTGGGTCGGCATGTACGGGTTCACCGCGCCGGTGCCCGCACCCGGGGCAACCGGAGCGGCAACTCCCTCTCGGGCGGTCTTCGCGCCGACCCGGGCGCTCTTCGCCCGGGCGGAGGCGGTGCCGGTGCGCTCGGGGGCGGTGACCTCGGGGCTGGGGTCGGGCAGCTGGATGGTCTCGTCGAGGTCGACGGCGGCGACGCCGGGCAGCTTGGCGGCCTTCAGAGCCTTCCCGGTGGGGACCTTTGCCAGCACGTACCCGATGGAGTCGAAGCGCTGGCTGATCGAGCCGCCGAGCTTCTTCATCGCGTCCGCGACGTCCTTCGCCTCACCCTTCTCGGTGGCGACGATCAGCGTGACGGTGGGCGCGTGCTTCGCCTCGGCCTCGGCGAGCAGCTTGGCGTCGTGCGCGCCGAGCGTCTCGACCGCGTTGGTGGTGGCGTCCGGGTTGGTCGCGGGAGCGGCGCTCGCGGTGGCGGCGCCGCCCGCGCCGGTCATGGCACCGGCGGCCACGACGGAGGCGAACAGCCCGGCGGAGGTACGCCGACGCAGGTTGCGGGGTTTGCTCACGTTCTCTTTTCCTCCAGAGAACAGGGCCCTGAGATGTCAGGACACACGTGAGCGAATCCTTTGTGCTGCGTAGTGCCGCTGTCACTACGCGCCGGTAAGTTGTGACCCCTTCGTGATATGCGAGGGTGCGCACTGCCACATAAATGCTGCTAGATGGATCGGTCCAGAGTGGAACCTCCGTCCAGCAGCTCCGGAGCCTGCGGCTGCCGGGGGGCCAGCTCCACCTGCGCCGGCACCGCCAGCTCCTGGTCGGAGACGCCCAGCTCGGCCAACTTGCGGGCACTGACCAGCACGCGCGCCTCCAGTGACCCGACCGCCCGGTTGTACGCGGTCACCGCCCCGCCCAGCGACGCGCCGAGTTTGCCGACATGCTCGCCCAGGGTGGACAGCCGCCCGTACAGCTCGCGGGCCAGCGAGTGCACCGCGACCGCGTTGCGGGCCAGGGCCTCCTGCCGCCACGAGTACGCCACCGTGCGCAGCATCGCCACCAGGGTCGCCGGGGTCGCCAGCACCACGTTGCGGGCGAAGGCGTGCTCCAGCAGTGTCGGGTCGCGCTGCAGGGCCACGTCCAGGAACGGATCGGCGGGCACGAAGAGCACCACGAACTCCGGAGTTTGCGCGAAGGCCGCCCAGTACGACTTGGCGGCCAGCGCGTCGACGTGCGCCCGCAGGTGCCGCGCGTGCGCGTCGAGGTGGGTGTCGCGGCCCCGCTCGTCGCGCGCCTCCATCGCCGTCAGGTACGCGTCGAACGGTGCCTTGGCGTCCACCACCACGGTCCGGCCGCCGTGCAGCCGGACCACCAGGTCGGGGCGTACCCCCTGCCGGTCGGTGGCGGCGGTGACCTGCTCGTTGAAGTCGCAGTGCTCCAGCATGCCGGCGGCCTCGACGATCCGGCGGAGCTGGTGCTCGCCCCAGCGCCCCCGCACCTGCGGCGCGCGCAGCGCGGCGACCAGCTGCTTGGTCTCGGTGCGCAGCTCCCCGGAGACCGTACTCATGGCCCGCACCTGCTCGCGCAGTTCGGCGTAGGCGTCCACCCGGTCGCGTTCCAGCTCGGTCACCCGCTGCTCGTACCGGCGCAGGGTGTCGTGCAGGGGTGCCACCGCGCGGGCCACCGCCTCCTGCGACTGGGCGGTCGCCTCGTAGCTGAGCGCCCGCATCGACTGTTCCAGGCGGCCCTCCCCCTCCCGGGTGGCCGCGAGAGTGGCCTCCAGCCGGGCGATCTGGGTGGCGGAACGGACGCGGGCGGCGTACCAGCCCACCGCGCCGCCCGCACCGAGACAGACGACCACCACGGCCAGCGTCGCAAGGTCCATCCCGAGAGCATGCCAAAGGGATACGACTGGAGCCCGGCGGGTAACTTCGCGGCATGGAACTTGTGCTCGTGGCGGTCCTCGTGGTGCTGCTGGTCGGCGGGTTCGTCTGGTGGCGGCGGGAGCAGGCCGCCCGGGAGGCGCGGAGCCTCGCCGACGTGCGCGCCGACGCCCAGCGGTGGTACGAACGTCTCGGCGGCCAGGTGATGAACCTGCACGGCGACGAGCCGGCCGTACGCCAGGCGCTGGTGGACGCCGCCGAGCGCTACAACGCCGCCGGCGGTCAGCTGGAGCAGGCGCGCACCGTCAACCAGTACCGGCTGGCCCGGGAGACCGCCCTGGAGGGGTTGGCGTACGCCCGGGCGGCCCGGGTGGCCCTCGGCCTGGACCCGGGTCCGGAACTGCCGCCGCTGGCCGCCGCCGAGGGTGCCGGCGAGCTGACCAAGGAACGCCAGGTGCAGGTCCAGGGGCAGACGTTCAGCGCCGGTCCGCAGCCGGGCCGGGACACGCCGTACTACTACCCGGGCGGGCGGGTGCAGG
>NZ_SMJY01000101.1:0-21720 GCF_004348355.1 Micromonospora sp. KC721
ATGCTCCGGTGGGGCTGGTTGCGGGAGGCCGCCGTACGGCTGCGGCAGGGTTGGGTGCCGGTCGTCGAGGCGACCCTGGCGGCGACCGTGGCGTGGCTGCTGGCCACCCGGCTGGTCGGCCATCCGCAGCCGTTCTTCGCCCCGGCCGCCGCGTTGATCGTGCTCGGCCAGGCGCGCGGGCAGCGGATGCGCCGGGCGATCGAGGTGGTGCTCGGGGTGGCCGCCGGTGTGCTCGTCGCCGATTTGGTGATCCAGGCGCTCGGGCCGCGCAGCACCGGCACGGTGTTCACCGTCATCCTGTTGACCGTCGCGCTGGCCGTGGCGATCGGCGCGAGCAGCGTCAGCGTGGTCCAGGCCGCCGTGTCGGCGCTCTACCTGGTGGTGGTCTCCCCGCCGACCGAGTCGCTGGTGCCGTTCCGGTTCGTCGACGCGCTGATCGGCGGCGCGGTGGCGGTGGTGGCCAGCCAGCTCGTCGACGCCCGCCGGCCGCTCGCGCCGCTGGTGGCCGAGTTCCGGCGCACCTTCGACGGGACGGCCGAGGTGGTGGATGAGGTGGCCACCGCGCTGGCGCGGCGCGACGAGACGGCCGCCCGGGCCGCCCTGGACCGGGCCCGCGGGCTCGACGCCGGGGTGGAGCGGCTGCGCACCGCCGCGCTCGCCGCCGGAGAGGCGCTGCGGCTCAACGTGCGCCGCCGCCGACACATCGGCCGGCTGCGCACCGTGGACGCCTCCCTCGCCCAGACCGACTACGCGGTACGCAACGTGCGGGTGCTCGCCCGGGCCGGGGTGACCTGCAACCGGCTGCCCGGCCCGGTGCCGGACGAGCTGGTCACGGCACTGCGGGTGCTGGCGGAGGCGATCCGGGCGGCGGGCGGGGCGCTCGCCGCCGACCTCGACGGCGCGGACGCCACCGCCGACCGGTACGCCGAGCAGGCCGACGCCGCGGCCCTGGCGGCGGTACGGGCCGTCGGGCGGTTGTTCACCCAGGGGCACACGCTGCCGCTGGCGGTGATCGTCGGGCAGGTCCGGGCCACCGCCATCGACCTGCTGCGCGGCGTACGGGCCGACGACGACGCGGCGGTACTGGCCCGGGTCGACGAGGCGCTCGGCCTGCCCCCGCTGTAGCGACCGGGTTCCGGTGCCCCGGTGCCGCGCCGGCGACGCAGGCGGCGAGGTGCCCGGCGCCGTGTCGACGCGACGGCAGGATGGCCTGGCCACCAGGCGTTCAGCCGGCGAACGCCGTGAGCGACGGATTCAGCTGATCCCGCCCGGTGCCGGGCCGGTGCTGGCCCGCTGCTGCATCCGGATCGGCGGGCCGGCACGGTCCTGGCGCGCGGCGCCGATCAGCACGTCGAGCACGGCCCGGCCGAGACTGACGCCGTGCTCGTGGGCGTCGATGCTCATCGCCGACAACGGTGGCACCGCCAGCTCGCACAGCGCCGAGTCGGCGAAGGCGAGCAGGCTCACCTCATCGGGCACCCGGCGGCCGGAGCGCACCAGGTCCTCCTCGGCGGCTGCGGCCATGACGTCGTTGTCGAAGATGACGGCGGTCGGCGCGGGGCGGCCGGCGAGCAGTTCGCGGGTGGCTCGCACGCCGGCCTCGGCGCTGTAGTCGGCCTCGACGATCCGTACCTGCAGGCCGAGGTGCTCGGCCGCCGCGTGCATGGCGGCGGTGCGCTCGGCGGTGTGCACCAGCCCGGCCGGTCCGCTGACCCGGCCGATCGCCCGGTGCCCGAGGGTGACCAGCAGGTCGATCGCCGCGGTCATCGCGCCTGCGTCGTCGGTGACCACGCCGGTGAGCGTCGCCGGCCCGGTGTAGCGGCCGGCGAGCACCGCCGGCAGGCCCAGCGCCGCCAGCGTCTCCGGGCGGACGTCGGCGTGCACGATGTTGACCACGACCACCGCCTCGACGGTGTCCTCATCCGCCCAGCGTCGGTAGGTAGCCAGCTCCGCCGCCAGATCGGCGACCACGAGCAGGAGCACGCCGGCACCGGTCGGCGCGAGGACCTGCTCCATGCCGGCGATCAGCTCCATGAAGAAGGGCTCGACACCGACCTGGGCGGCGTTCTCGGTCAGCACGAGGCCGATCAGGCGGGGGCCGGTCGTGGTGTCCACGGCCGGCCTCAGTCCTCCGGGGGCACCGGGCCGCCGACGGCGCGTACCGTCCAGCCCGAGTGGAGATTGTCTCTGATCATCGAAGGTGTCCCGTCGTCTCGGGGGAACGGCCGGCCCTATATTCTTAAGTAACTGAAAGAAGGTCGTCAACGGCGCCGACACCAAAGGAGATCCATGGTTGACTCTACGCGGGGATGTGCCCGATCGACCACTGCCGGGTCGGCGTCGGACGCGACACCCGTGGCCCGCTGCTTCGGGCGGTGGTGCATCGCGGTGCGCGTGACCCCGGTGACGATGGGGGCATCGGCTGAGGAGACAGTGAGCCGGCTGTGAGCGGTAAGGCACTCACTCCGGTCGGCCGCAGCCGGCGCACCGGTGCCCGGGAGAGCATTCTCGACGCCATCCGCTCCGCGGAGCCGCTGAGCCGCGTCGAACTGGCCTCCATGACCGGGCTGACCGAGGCCGCGGTGTCGATGACCGTCCGCCGGCTGATCGAGGAGGGCCTGGTCCGGGAGACCGGCCGCAGTCCCACCGGCGGCAAGCCGCGCACCCTGCTGCGCCTCGATCCGGTCGCCCGGGTCGCGGTGGGCATCCACCTCGACGAGGACACCACGACGTACGTGCTCACCGGTCAGACCGGCGGGGTGATCTCCCGGCTGGCCCGGCCGGCGCCGGCCGGCGCCGACCCGGACACCCTGGTGCGGGGACTCGCCGCCGACGTCGCCGTGCTCATCGACGCCTCGGGCGTGGACCCGGCACGGTGCCTGGGCGTCGGCGTCGTCTGGCCCGGCCCGCACGGACCCGGGGTGCACCCCGAGCAGGCGCCGACCCACCTGCGCGGCTGGCGCGGGGACGACCTCGACCGCCGGCTCGCGGCGGCCACCGGGATGCAGGTACTGGTCGAGAACGACGCGACGGCCGCAGCCGTCGGAGAGTACTGGGTCGCCCGGGTCGGACCGACCCGCGCCTTCGCCGCGCTCTACATGGGCAGCGGCATCGGGGCGGGCATCGTCATCGACGGCGTCGCGCTGCGCGGCGCCCAGGCCAACGCCGGCGAGTTCGGCCACCTGTGTCTGCAGGTCGACGGCCCGCCGTGCTGGTGCGGCAGCAGCGGCTGCCTCGAGGTGCTCGCCGGTCCACAGGCCGTCGTCGCGGCGGCGCTGGCCGATCCGGTGGCCGCCGGCGAGGCGGGCCTGGACGCCGCCGGCACGCGGCGCAGTGTGGCGGCCGACTTCGCCGCCGTCGCCCGCGCCGCCCGTGCCGGCGCCCCCGCCTGCCGGGCGCTGCTCGACGACTCGGCACGCTACGTGGCCGCGGCCGCGGAGTCGGTGGTCAACCTGCTCGACATCGACCTGCTCGTACTCACCGGCCCCGGCTTCGCCGCGGCGTCCTTCGTCTACGGCCCGGCGATCACGTCGCGCATCGCCGCCGCGGACGCCCGCACCTGGCGCCGCTCGGTGTCCGTGACGGTGTCGCTGGCCGCGGCCACCGCGTCGGCGACCGGCGCGGCCGCCGTGGTGCTGCAGTCCAGCATGCGCCGCTGACAAGCACCCGCGGCCTGCTCATCCTCCGCGCAGTTCGCTGAGCCTGCGCTCCGGATTCGGCGCTGCGGCGGCAAGCGTCTTCGTGTACTCGTGCCGGGGCCGGAGGATGACCTCGTCGGCATCGCCCCGCTCGACGATCCGCCCCCGGTACATGACCAGGATCTCGTCGGCGAAGTGCCGGGCCGTGGCCAAATCGTGGGTGATGTAGAGCACGCCGAGGTCCTCCTCGCGCTGCAACGTCGACAGTAGGTTCAGCACGCCGAGTCGGATCGAGACGTCCAGCATGGACACCGGCTCGTCGGCGATGAGGACGCCGGGCCCGGGTGCCAGTGCCCGGGCGATGGCGACGCGCTGGCGCTGGCCGCCGGACAACTGGTGTGGCCGGCGGGCGGCGACGTTCTCGGTGGGGGTCAGCCGGACGCGCTCCAGTAGGTGCAGGACGCGGCGGTGCACCTCGTCCCTGGACAGTTTCGGCTGGTGCAGGCGGATCGGACGTGCGAGGTGGTGCTCGACGGTGTGGTACGGGTTGAGCGAGGCGAACGGATCCTGGAACACCATCTGCACGATGCGGCGGTAGCGGCTCAGTCCGCCGCCCCGCCGCTGCACCGGCTCGCCGTCGATGAGGATCCGGCCCGCGGTGGGGCGTTCGAGCTGCAGCAGAAGCTTGGCGATGGTCGACTTGCCACTGCCGCTCTGCCCGACGAGCGCGACGGTCCGTCCCGGCTCCAGGGTGAAACTGACGTCGTCGACCGCCCGCAGCGTGCCGCCGCGCAGGCCCCGCCGGAGGCGGTAGTTCTTCACCAGGTGCTCGGCCGTCAAGGTGGTCACGCGGTGCTCCCTGCGTTCGGATCGTCGAGTCGGACCGCGTCGAGGGCCAGCAGTCGCTCGTCCATGCCGCCGCGCACGAAGGAGCCGCGCTCGCCGGTCAGACTGGGAAAGGACGCCAGGAGCTGCTCGGTGTAGTCGTGCTGCGGGTCGGTGTAGAGGCTCAGCGCGTCGCCGAACTCCACCACCTCGCCGGCGCGCATCACCGCGATCCGGTCGCTGATCTCCAGCAGCAGCGGCAGGTCATGGGTGATGAAGATGACGGCGAAACCCAACTCGTCGCGCAACCGGGTGATCTCGCGCAGGATCTCGCGCTGGACGACGACGTCCAGCGCGGTCGTCGGCTCGTCCATGATCATGACCTGCGGTTCCAACGCCATGGCCATGGCGATCATGACGCGCTGGCGCATCCCGCCGGAGAGCTCGTGGGGGTACGCGCGCAGCCGGGCGGGGTCCACGCCGACCCGCTCGAGCAGTTCGGCGCAGCGCTGGCGGCGCTCGCGTCGGCCCATCTCGGGACGGTGGGTGGTGAAGACGTCCTCGAGTTGGTCCCGGATCGAGATGACCGGGTTCAGGGAGTTCATCGCCCCCTGGAACACCATGGAGATCTTGTCCCACCGGGTGGCCCGCAACTCCTCGGCGTCCAGCAGGTTCCAGTCGATCTCGATGCCCTCCCGGGAGTGGAACACCGCCCGACCGGAGACGATCGCCGCCGGCGGCTTGAGCAGCCGCACGATGCCGTACGCGAGGGTGCTCTTGCCGCAGCCGCTCTCTCCGGCGAGGCCGAGCACCTCGCCCCGGCGCAGGGTGAGCGAGACGTTCCGCACCGCGTGCACGACCGGGTCCACGAGGTAGTCGACGCTGAAGTTCTCGATGGTCAGGACCGGCGCCGACACCACGGGCCGGACCGGTGGCGCTGGCCTCGGTCCGCTCACAGTATCGCCTCCGTTCGCGACTGCGGGGCTCGCAAACCCGGCTCGCTCCTCGCGCTCACAGCATTGCCTCCGTTCGCGACTGCGGGGCTCGCAAACCCGGCTCGCTCCTCGCGCTCACAGCATTGCCTCCGTTCGCGACTGCGGGGCTCGCAAACCCGGCTCGCTCCTCGCGCTCACAGGGTGGCCTCCTTGGCGGTCTCCAGCTGTTTGCGGGACATCAGCCAGCTGCGGCGGGCGGCCCGGGTCTGGTTGCGCAGCTTGGGGTTGATGATCTCGTCGATCGAGAAGTTGATCAGCGACAACGCCGCGCCGAACAGCGCCAGCAGAAGACCCGGTGGCACGAACCACCACCACGCGCCGAGCCGCAGCGCGAGGCCGTTCTGGGCGTAGTAGAGCATCGTGCCCCAGCTGATCGAGCCGCTCGCACCGAGGCCGAGATAGGAGAGTCCGGCCTCGCCGAGGATGGCGAAGATGACGGCGAACACCATCTGCGAGGCCAGCAGCGGGATCAGGTTGGGCAGGATCTCGACCGTGAGGATCCGCCAGCGTTTCTCCCCGGCCACCCGTGAGGCCAGCACGTAGTCGCGGTTGCGCAGGCTCAGCGTGTACCCGCGCAGCACCCGCGCCGACCCGGCCCAGCCGGTGAGGGAGAGCACCAGCGCGACCAGCCACAAGCTCTTGTCCGGCACGTAGCTGGAGATCACGATCACCAGTGGCAGCCCGGGGATGACCAGCATGATGTTGGTGAACAGGGAGAAGACCTCGTCCACCCAGCCGCCCGCGTAGGCGCCCACCACGCCGAAGAACCCGGACAGCAGCAGGGTGAGCACGCCGACGATCGCGCCGATGGTCAGCGAGCCGCGGGTGGCGTACGCCAGTTGGGCCAGCACGTCCTGGCCGGTCTGGGTGGTGCCCATCAGGTGTGCGCTGCTGGGTCCGGTCAGGCCGATGTCGTCGACCCGGGTCGGATCCTGTACGACGAACGGCCCGAGCAACCCGAAGAGCAGGATCGCACCGCTGATGATCAAACCGGCGGCGAGCTTCGCCGTCATCGGCGGCAGGCCGAGCCGGCGCCGCCGGGTGCGTTGCGCCGCCGAGCCGGCCGGGAGGCCCCCGGTGCCGCCCACGGGCTCGGCGGCCTGGGTGGTCAATGCCACGTCATTGGTCCTTTCCGACGCCGGTCACGTCCGCGCTCGGGTACGCGGGTCGATGACCGAGTACAGGAGATCGACCAGCAGGTTGGCGCCGAGCACGGAGAGTGTGATGACCAGGAAGATGCCCTGCATGAGCGCGTAGTCGTTACTGCCGACCGCCTCCAGCAGCGCCGAGCCGATCCCGGGGTACGAGAACACCGTCTCGGTGACGATCGAGCCGGCCACGACGAAACCCAGCGAGATCGCGAAGCCCGAGATCGACGGGAGGATCGCGTTGCGCGCCGCGTACGTGCGCATCATCCGGCCCGGCCGCAGGCCCTTGGCCTCGGCCGTGAGCAGGTAGTCCTCGGACAGTGTCGAGACCATCATGTTGCGCATGCCGAGCATCCAACCGCCGACCGACGAGACGATGATGCTCAGCGCGGGCAGCGTGCCGTAGTAGAGAACCGAGCCGATGAACTCCGCGTTCCAGCCGGGCACCGTGTCGTAGATGTCGTAGCCGCCGTTGAGCGGAAAGACCTGCCACACGCTGCCGAACGCGAAGAGCAGGATCAGCGCCAGCCAGAAGTACGGCACCGACTGGAACATCGTGGTCACCGGGATCAGGTTGTCCAGCCACGACCCGCGTTTCCACCCGGCGACGGTGCCGAGCCCGATGCCCAGCAGGAACGAGATGACCGTCGCCAGGCCGATGAGCCCGATCGTCCACGGCAGCGTCTGGCCGATGATCGACGTGACCGGGGCCGGGAAGTACGCCACCGACTGGCCCAGGTCCCCGACGGCGAGGTTGCCCAGGTAGTCGATATACTGCGCGAGCAGGGGCTGGTCGGTGTCGGTGCCGAGCAGCGCCTCGATGGAGGCCCTGGCTTCCGGGGTCACCGGTCCGCGCTGCCCGAGCTTGGCGATGAGCAGCGAGACCGGGTCGCCCGGCATGAGTCGGGGGATGATGAAGTTCACCGTGAGCGCCGCCCACAGGGCGATCACGTAGAACCCGACCTTCCGCAGGAGGTAGTGCACGTCGGCCGCCGACGCCGCTCAGCCGGCCGGCTTCAGGGAGGTCAGGACGATGCCGCTGTCCCACGACTTCCAGGTGGCCGGGAAGGCGTACTTGTTGTCGTTGGTCGGCCATCCGGTCGCCCGGCTGGTGTTGAACTGGGTCAGCGTCGAGTTCAGGTAGATCGGGATGTACGGCAGGTCCTGGACGATCTGCGCCTGGATCGTGGCGTAGTGCTGCTTCTGCACGTTCTCGTCGTTGGTCGCCCCGGCGGCCGCGACCGCCTGGTCGACCGTCGGGTTGCTGTAGCGGGCGTAGTTGCCGGAGGTGCCGGCCGACTCGCCGACCTTCGCCGTGGTGGCCGAGGTGTAGCGCCCGTTGTAGGTGAAGTACGGGTTGGACGACGCGCCCAGGCCGATCGAGTCGAGCGACAACTGGAACTTGCCCTGCACCTGGTTGTTGTTCCACTCGTTGGAGGACAACTGGGTGGGCTTCAGTTCGATGCCGACCTCCTTGAACTGCTGCGCCATCGCGTCGTTGAGCGAGATGAAGTCACTCCAGCCGGTCACGGTCTGGATCCGCATCGACAGCCGCTCGCCGCCCTTGCTGCGGATGCCGTCGGCGCCCCTGACCCAGCCGGCCGCATCCAGGATCTGGTTGGCCTTGGCCACATCGGGGCCACCCGGCGTCCTGAGGTGGGCCGGGTCCGCGATCCACTTCTGGTCACGATCGGGCAGCAGCAGCGTCGGCGAGGCCGTCCCGGCGAAGCCGCCACCGGCCAGCTTGTTGAGCTGGTCGCGGTTGAGCGCGTGGTACATGGCCTGGCGTACGGCCCGGTCGGTCTGGGGGCCCTTGCAGCCCATGGCCGCGTTCGAGCAGGTGAAGATCGACGCCGTCAGGGCCGGCGTGTTGACATAGGCGAGGTTCTTGTGGCCTGAGATGATCTTGTCGAGGTTCGGGATGTACGAGCTCATCCAGTCCACCTGGCCCGCGGTCAGGGCGGCGCTCGCCGCGTCGGCGGTGGCCAGGGTGATGTAGCGGACCGTCTGGATCTGCGGCTTGCCCGGCTGCCAGTAGTTCGGGTTCTTCTCCATCACGAAACCCTGCGCGTTCAGCGACTTGAGCTTGTACGGCCCGGTGCCGACCGGGTTGGGGTTGGTGGTCTTCGCCGGGTCGCTGATCTTGCTCCAGACATGCTCCGGAATGATCGCCGTGTTGCCGAGGATGCCCGGTTCGGTGGTGAACGAGGTGGTCGGGAACGTCAGCACGACGGTCTTGTCGTCGGTGGCCTTCGCCGAGGTGAGCGCGAGACCGCTGCCGTTGATGGCCTTGTTCTTGCGGATCAGTTCGAAGGTGAAGGCGACGTCCCTGGCGGTGAACGGCTGGCCGTCGGACCACTTGACGCCCTCACGGGTGGTGATCGTCAGCTGTTTGCCGGCGGCGTCCCAGGAGTACGCGGTCGCCAGCATCGGTCGCGGCGGGACGTCGCTGGCCAGGTTGTAGTAGTAGAGCGCCTCGTGGATGACGCCCAACGTGGGCTGCAACTGCGTCGGTGAGAACGGGTTCCAGTTCTCGACGATGGTGGAGGCGGTCCCATTGATGCTGATGGAGCTGTTCGCGGCGTTGTCGGAGGTGCCGGGGGAGTCGTCGGAGCACGCGGTGAGCGTGAGCGCCGCCGCGGTGGACAGGACGGTGAAGAAACCGAGACGCCGAACCAGGCGTCGCGAGAAGAGTGACATCAGTAGATCCCTCTGTCGGATCGCCGTGGTGAAGCGGCGATGCTTCGGAGCGGGCAGCGCCGGCTCGTCAAGCCATTATTAAGCTGCTTAAGTTTGGGATGTCAAGTAACGATGTCGATGGCTGCTCCGGTGACGGCCAACCGGGCGGTGCGGAAGGCCATCAATGCGCCGCGGGACCGGGGTGGCTCCGGGTGCCCCCGGCACGACGACGGCGCCGACGGCCGACCCGGGTGGCAGGTGGTCGTGCGGCGTGGATCGGGACGGACCTCAGGCGCTCGTGCGGCGCACCAGCGCGGAGGGGAACGAGGTCACCGGCGGGACGGGCCGGCCGTGCAGCACGGCGGTGGCCGCCGCGGCGGCGATGGAGCCGACCGGGTGGCTGGCGGTGGTGAGGGCCGGCGTGTTCAGCGCGGCGTGCGGGATGTCGTCGAACCCGGCGACCCCGATGTCGCCGGGCACCCGCCTGCCGGTCTCCCCGAGCCCGGCGATCACCCCCAACGCGGTCAGGTCGCTGACGGCGAAGACGGCGTCGGTGTCGGGCCACCGGGCCAGCAGTTCACCGGCTGCCGCCCGGCCCCGCCGGGCGGTGAAGTCGCCGGGCACCAGGCGGACCGGCAGTCCGGTCTCCCGCATGACCTGTCGGTAGGCCGCGACGGCGCGGCCGGCGCAGGGCAGCCACCGGGGGCCGGTCACCATCGCGATCCGGCGGCGGCCGGAGGCGTACAGGTGGCGGACGACCTGGTCGGTACCGTCGGCGTTGTCCACGTCGAAGGAGGGCACCGTCGGGGAGCCGATGCCGATCGAGGCGATCCGGCCCCGTAGCTCGGCCGGAACCGCGTCGAGCAACGGCTCGGTGGCGTTGACCAGCACCACCCCGGCGACGCCACGGTCCTGCGCGATGCGCTCCAGTGTGGTCGAGCCGTGCAGCGGCAGCCACTGCAGCACCACCCCCGCCGGGTACGCGGCGCAGGCCCGCGCGGCGGCGCCGACCACCCGCTCGACGTACGGGTCGTCCAGTACGGCGGTGGTGACGCCGCAGACCGCCACCACCAGCCGGACCCCGCCGCCACGCGCCAGCGCCCGGGCCGTGGCGTTCGGCACGTACCCGAGGCGGTCCACGGCGGCCCGCACCCGATCCCGGGCGGCCGGCGAGGCGAAGCCGGTGCCCGCGATGACCCGGGACGCGGTCGAACGGGACACCTCCGCGAGCCGGGCCACGTCGTCCAGGGTGGTCGGGCGGTGCGACGGGGTCATGAGGTCCTCCACGTCGTGGTCGGTGATGGGTGGGAGCGCCCTCTGTCATGATCATGCCTCGTCCGGTGGCGTCCGGTAAGGGGGCGGGGGAGGTTGTGCTGGTAGCGCTCTCAGGTGTGCGATCGTCGGGCAGGACGTCGACGAGAGGAAACCCGTGAGGCCAGCCGATCCGGTCACCGCACCGACCGCCTCCGCCGTACCCCCGGCGGTGTTGGCCGCCCGCACCGGCGTCGCGGTGGTCTTCGCTCTCAACGGTCTCGCTGTGGCCACCTGGTTCTCCCGGGTCCCGGCGGTACGGGAGGCGCTCGACCTCAGCGCCGGCCGGCTCGGCCTGCTGCTGATGGCCATGTCGGCCGGCTCGCTGCTTGCCATGTCCACGGCCGGGCTGGTTACCCAGCGCCTCGGCCCGGCCCGCACGGTGGTGGCCGCCACCGTGCTGGTCGCCCTCGGGCTGACCGTCGCCGGGCTCGCCACCGGGCTGGCCGGCTGGCTGCCCGGCGTGGCGGTCGGACTGGTCGCCCTCGGCTACGGGTGTGGCGCCTGCGACGTCGCGATGAACGTCGAGGGCGCGGCGGTGGAGAAGCGGCTCGGGCGCACCATCATGCCCCGCTTCCATGCCGCCTGGAGCCTGGGCTCGGTGGCCGGCGCGGGGCTCGGCGCCGGCGCCGCCCGGGTCGGGCTGCCGATCTGGGCGCACCTGGCGGTGCTGGCCGTGGTGGTGCTCGGCGGCACGCTGTTCGGCGCGCGGGCGTTCCTGCCCGAGCCGCCCGCCCCGGCGGGCGCCGACGGCGCCGCGGCCCGTCGCGGCGGCCTGCGCGCCGCCTGGCGGGAGCCGCGCACCCTGCTCCTCGGCGCGCTGGTCCTGGTCATGGCGTTCACCGAGGGCAGCGCCAACGACTGGATCGCGGTCGCCTTCATCGACGGGTACGGCGTCAGCGAGGCGATCGGCGCGGCTGTCTTCGGCATCTTCGTCGCCGGCATGACTCTCGGCCGGACCGCCGGCACCGTGTTGATCGACCGCTGGGGGCGGGTGCCCGTGCTGGCCTCCACGATCCTGCTCGCCGCGCTCGGCGCGGGCCTGGCGGTGCTCGCCGGCAACGGGCCGGTGGCGATGGTCGGGGTGGCACTGTGGGGGATCGGGGCCTCGCTCGGCTTCCCGGTCGGGATGAGCGCCGCCGCCGACGACGAGGAACACGCCGCAGTCCGGGTCAGCGTGGTCGCGGCGATCGGCTACACGGCGTTTTTGGCCGGCCCGCCGCTGCTGGGCCTGCTCGGTGACCGGGTGGGGACGCTGCCCGCGCTGCTGGTGGTGCCGCTGCTGCTGATCCCGACGCTGGCCCTGGTGCCGGTGACCCGCCCACCGGCGGGCCGGCCCCATGGATAGAACGTAGCAGCGCGCCGCAGCCAGTGGTATCGGATGGATGACGGACTGTGGGCAGCGGCCGGGCTGGCTACCGTCGCCGGATGCCAGTCGAGGAGATCACCGCGGCTGCCGCGGGCAGTTGGACCCTGGGCGACGCGACCGTGCACCGGATGGGCTTCGGCTCCATGCGGATCACCCCACATCCGGACCCCGGCCGGGCGATCGGTGTGCTGCGCCGCGCCGTCGCGCTGGGCGTGAACCACATCGACACCGCCGCGTTCTACGTCTCGCCCGGCGGCACCCTCAACGTCGGCACCGGCCCGGCCCGGTACGCCACCGAGCTGATCCGCGCCGCGCTCGCCCCGTACCCGCAGGACCTGGTGATCGCCACCAAGGTCGGCTTCGCGTACGACCCGGCCGGCGGCCTGCGCGAGGACGCCTCGCCGGCCGGGCTGCGCGCCCAGGTGGAGGAGAACCTGCGCCGGCTCGGCCGCGACCACCTCGACGTGGTCAACCTGCGGATCGTGAAGCGGCCGGGACGGGACCGGGTCGCCGAGTCCTTCGGCGCCCTGGCCGCGCTGCGCGAGGCCGGACTGATCCGGCACCTGGGCCTGTCCAACGTCCGCCTCGACCACCTCGACGAGGCGCAGGCGATCGCCCCGGTGGTCTGCGTGCAGAACACCTACGCCCTCGACAACCGGGGCGACCAGGACGCGCTGCTGCGCGAGTGCGGGGCACGGCAGGTGGCGTACGTGCCGTTCTTCACCCTGACCGGGACGCGGCGGGAGTCCGGCGCGGTGATCGAGCACGCCAACGCCGTGCGGGCGGTGGCCCGGGCGCACGGGGCGACCCCGCAGCAGGTACGCCTCGCCTGGACCCTGCACCAGGGGCCGCACGTGCTGGCCATCCCCGGCACCGGCGACCCGGCGCACCTGGTGGAGAACGTCGCCGCCGGCGCGCTGCGGCTGACCGACACGGACCTGGCCGCGCTCGGCTGACCGACGGTCAGCGGGTTGTCACCATCCTCGCAGCCTGCTGACAGGTTCGGGTGCTCCACTGGAGGTCAGCGAGGGAAGGGAGTGGGCAGATGGGCTGGTTCAGCCGGCGGTCCCGGACCGTGGAGGGCACCCCGACGAAGCTCGACCGGGAGGCCACCCGGGACGACCTGGCCGCGCTGGAGGCGTTCGTGACCAGCCGGCAGGGCGTCGAGTTCTACCTCGAACCGGAGACCACCGCCACCGACACCACCGTGATGGCGATCGCCCACGACGGCGAGTGGATCCGCCGCCGCACCGGCTCGCCCCGCGTGGCGGCGAAGCTGGCCCATCGGTACGCGGTGCCGCTGTACGAGGCGGCGAAGACCGGCTACCCGGAGCGGATGCGCGCCTGGAACCGGGCCCACCCGGAGCGCCGGATGCGCTGAGGGCGACGCGCCGATCACGGGCTGGCTGCGACCGGTTGCCGGATGGCGGCGCGTTGACCCGGTGGCGGCGGGTATGGCAGCATTCGCGGCCTGACGGCAGTGAAGGAAGCCGGTGTGATTCCGGCGCGGTCCCGCCACTGTCACCGGGGAGCGATCCCCCCTCGTGCGCCACGGCCGTGTGTCTGCGGTTGGAAGGCCGGGGGTGAGCGTCGATCCGGGAGCCAGGATACTTCGGCCGTCGGGCTGACCCCAGGGCGTGGACACCCGAGGAGGACCCGATGACGCGCAGCGTCCCCACCGCAGGCGGCTTCCGTCGTACCCGTTCCCGGTGCGCCGCCGCACCACCGATCCGCCGCACCGCCACCCCCGGCACCGCCCTGCCGACCGGCCGCCTCCGCGCCGGTCGCCGCACCGCGCACCGCTGACGCCGCCGGGTTCCGCCGGCCGGGGCGACCCGCGCCCGGCGTGCCCGTCGGCCCCGCGCCCATCCCTCGTCGTCGCCCGACCGTCCTCGCGGGCAGTCCGGGTGTCAGTCTCCGGAGCCGCCCGTGCGCATCCTGCTGCTGTCCACCGCCGACACCGACCTGCTCGCCGCCCGCGCCAGCGGCGCCGACTACCGGTTGGCCAACCCCACCCGGCTCGCCGTCGACGCCGTGCCGGCGCTGCTCGACGGCGTCGACCTGGCCGTCGTGCGGCTGCTCGGCGGCCGCCAGGCGTGGCCGGACGGCCTCGCCGCGGTGCTCGCCTCCGGCGTGCCGACGGTCGTCCTCGGCGGCGAGGCGGTGCCCGACGCCGAGCTGATGGCAGCCTCCACCGTGGCCGCCGGGGTCGCCACCGAAGCGCTGTCCTACCTGGTCGAAGGCGGCCCGGAGAACCTCGCCCAGCTGGGCCGGTTCCTCTCCGACACGGTCCTGCTCACCGGCGAGGGTTTCGCGCCGCCCGCCGCCACCGCCGCGTACGGGGTGCACGGCGACCGCCGGGCCGAAGCGGGCCGGCCCACCATCGGGATCGTCTTCTACCGGGCACACGCCCTGGCCGGCAACACCGCCTTCGTCGACGTGCTCGCCGACGCGGTCACCGCCGCCGGCGGCAACCCGGTGCCGATCTTCTGCGGCTCGCTGCGCGGACTGGCCCCCGGCGCCGGCCCGCTGGACCTTTTCGCCCGCTGCGACGCCCTGGTGGTGACCGTCCTCGCCGCCGGCGGCACGGTCGCCGCCGACGCCTCCGGCGGGGGCGACGAGGACGCCTGGGACGTGGGCGCGCTCGCCGCCCTCGACGTCCCGGTCATCCAGGCGCTCTGCCTCACCAGCACCCGGGAACAGTGGGCCGGCAGCGACGCCGGACTGTCCCCGCTGGACGCCGCCATGCAGGTGGCCATCCCCGAGTTCGACGGCCGGATCGTCACCGTGCCGTTCTCGTTCAAGCGGATCGACGCCGACGGGCTGTCGGTCTACGCCGCCGACCCCGAGCGCGCCGCCCGGGTCGCCGGCATCGCCGTGCGGCAGGCCCGGCTGCGGCACGTGCCGAACGCCGACAAGCGGGTCGCGGTGGTGCTCAGCTCGTACCCGACAAAACACTCCCGGGTCGGCAATGCCGTCGGCCTGGACACCCCCGCCTCGGCGGTGCGGTTGCTCGCCGCCCTCGCCGACGCCGGCTACCACCTCGGCGACACCCCGCCGCCCACCGACGGGGACGCGCTGATCCACGCGCTGATCGCCGCCGGCGGGCACGACGTGGAGTGGCTCACCCCGGAGCAGCTCGCCGCTGCCGAGGCCCGGGTGCCGGGGCAAACCTACCGGCGGTGGTTCGCGCAGGTGCCGGCCGAGCTGCGCGCGGCGATCCGGGAACACTGGGGCGAGCCCCCCGGCGAGCTGTACGTCGACGGCGACGACATCGCCCTCGCCGGGCTGCGCTTCGGCAACGTGACGCTGCTGATCCAGCCGCCGCGCGGCTTCGGCGAGAACCCCGTCGCCATCTACCACGACCCGGACCTGCCGCCCAGCCACCACTACCTGGCCGCGTACCGGTGGCTGGCCGCGCCGGTCACCGACGGCGGCTTCGGCGCGGACGCGGTGGTGCACCTGGGCAAGCACGGCACCCTGGAGTGGCTGCCCGGCAAGGGCCTCGGGCTGGCCGCCGACTGCGCCCCCGACGCCGTCCTCGGCGACCTGCCGCTGGTCTACCCGTTCATCGTCAACGACCCCGGTGAGGGCACCCAGGCCAAACGCCGCGCCCACGCCGTCGTCGTCGACCACCTCGTCCCGCCGATGGCCCGCGCGGAAACCTACGGCGACCTGGCGAAGCTGGAACAGCTGCTCGACGAGTACGCCACCGTGCAGGCCCTCGACCCGGCCAAGGTGCCCACCGTGCAGGCGCAGATCTGGCAGCTCGTCCGGGCCGCCGAACTGCACCACGACCTGCACACCGAGGACATGCCCGAGGCCGAGGACTTCGACGACTTCGTGCTGCACCTCGACGGCTACCTGTGCGAGGTCAAGGACGTGCAGATCCGCGACGGCCTGCACATCCTCGCCGAGGCCCCCACCGGGGAGGCCAGGGTGAACCTGGTCCTCGCCGTGCTGCGCGCCCCGCAGGTCTGGGGCGGCGTGCGTGCCCTGCCCGGCCTGCGGCAGGCCCTCGCCGCCGCGTACGGCCTCGACGAGCAGGCGCTGCTGGCCGCGCCGGGCCAGCGGGTGGCCGTGCCGGCGGCGTTGACCGAGGTGGTGGACCAGCCGGCGGTCACCGCCGCCGATGCCGTCGACCTGATCGAGGCACTGGCCCGCCGGCTGGTCGTCGGCATGGAGACCCTCGGCTGGGACGCGACCACGGTGGACGCCGTGGTCGAGGAGGTCACCGGCCGGGCGGTGCCCGACGTGGCCGAGGTGCTGCGTTTCGCCGCCCGTGAGGTGGTGCCCCGGCTCGACCGCACCACCGACGAGATCGACCGACTGGTCGGCGCGCTCGACGGGCGGTTCGTGCCGCCCGGCCCGTCCGGCTCACCCACCCGGGGCCTGGTCAACGTCCTGCCCACCGGACGCAACTTCTACTCCGTCGACCCGAAGGCCATCCCCAGCCGCAACGCCTGGGACGTCGGTGTGGCCCTCGCGGACTCGCTGCTGGCCCGGCACCTGGCCGACACCGGGACGTACCCACGCTCGGTCGGGCTCACCGTCTGGGGCACCAGCGCCATGCGGACCCAGGGCGACGACATCGCCGAGGTCCTGGCGTTGCTCGGCTGCCGGCCGACCTGGGACGACCGGTCCCGCCGGGTCACCGGCGTGCAGGCGGTGCCCCTGGCCGAGCTGGGCCGCCCCCGCATCGACGTCACCGTGCGGATCTCCGGTTTCTTCCGGGACGCCTTCCCGCACGTCGTCGCGCTCATCGACGACGCGGTGCGACAGGTCGCCGCCCTCGACGAGCCGGACACCGACAACTTCGTCCGCGCCCACGTCGCCACCGACCTGGCCGAGCACGGCGACGAGCGGCGGGCCACCGCCCGGATCTTCGGTTCCAAACCCGGGGCGTACGGGGCGGGGCTGCTGCCACTGATCGACGCCCGCAACTGGCGCACCGACGCCGACCTGGCCGAGGTGTACGCCGTGTGGGGCGGCTACGCGTACGGCCGGGGGCTCGACGGCCGGGAGGCGCGTGCCGACATGGAACGATCCTTCGCGCGGATCGCGGTGGCGGTGAAGAACCAGGACACCCGCGAGCACGACATCGTCGACTCCGACGACTACTTCCAGTACCACGGCGGGATGGTGGCGATGGTGCGCCACCTCACCGGCGCGGCCCCGGCCGCGTACGTGGGGGACTCGGCGATGCCGCACGACGTGCGGACCCGCACCCTCGGCGAGGAGACCCGCCGGGTGTTCCGGGCCCGGGTGGTCAACCCGCGCTGGATCGCCGCCATGCGCCGGCACGGCTACAAGGGCGCCTTCGAGCTGGCCGCCACGGTGGACTACCTGTTCGGCTACGACGCCACCGCCGGCGTCGTCGACGACTGGATGTACGAGCAGCTGACCGCCGCGTACGTCTTCGACGACGAGAACCGGAAGTTCCTTGAGCGGTCCAACCCGTGGGCGCTGCGCGGCATCACCGAACGCCTGCTGGAGGCCGCCGACCGGGGACTGTGGGCGGCTCCCGAACCGGCCACCCTGGACCGGCTCCGCGAGACGTACCTGGCCAGCGAGGGCGACCTGGAGGATCGGGCATGAGTTATCCGTTCTCGGCGGTGCTCGGCATGGACGACATGCGCCTGGCGCTGCTGCTCAACGCGGTCAGCCCGGCCATCGGCGGGGTGCTGGTGCGGGGTGAGAAGGGCACCGCCAAGTCCACCGCCGTCCGCGCCCTGGCGGCGCTGCTGCCACCGGTGGACCGGGTGGCCGGCTGCCGGTTCGGCTGCGACCCGGCCGTACCCGACCCGGGCTGCCCGGACGGGCCCCATCCGGCCGCCGCGCCGGCCGAACGCCGCCCGGCCCGCCTGGTCGAGTTGCCCGTCGGCGCCGCCGAGGACCGGGTGGTCGGTTCGCTCGACCTGGAGAAAGCCATCGCCGAGGGGGTACGCGCCTTCGAGCCGGGCCTGCTCGCCGCCGCCCACCGGGGCGTGCTCTACGTCGACGAGGTGAACCTGCTCCACGACCACCTGGTGGACCTGCTCCTGGACGCCGCCGCGATGGGCCGCTGCCACGTCGAGCGCGAAGGCGTCTCGGTCAGCCACGCCGCCCGGTTCCTGCTGGTCGGCACGATGAACCCGGAGGAGGGGGAACTGCGCCCTCAGCTACTCGACCGGTTCGGGTTGACCGTGGAGGTAACTGCCAGCCGTGACCCGGCGGTCCGCGTCGAAGTGGTCCGTCGCCGGCTCGCCGCCGACGCCGACCCGGCCGGGTTCGCCGCGCGGTGGGCCGACGCCGACGCGGAGGTGGCCCGCCGGGTGGCCGCCGCCCGGCGGCGGTTGGATCGGGTGGTGCTGCCCGACGCGGCCCTGCGGCAGATCGCCGAGGTCTGCGCGGCGTTCGACGTCGACGGGATGCGCGCCGACATCGTCACCGCCCGCGCCGCCGTCGCGCACGCCGCCTGGCAGGGCCGGGAGCGGGTGACCGCCGAGGACGTGCGGGTCGCCGCCCGGCTGGCCCTGCCGCACCGCCGCCGCCGTGACCCGTTCGACAGCCCCGGGCTGGACGACAAGCGCCTGGACGAGGCGTTGGACCGGGCCCGGGAGGAACACCCCGACGACCCGGACGACGACGGTGGTCCCGGCCCGGGTGGCGGCCCCACCGGCCCGGACCACGATGACCCCTCCGGCCCGGGCGACGGCGACCATCCCGGCCCGGAGCACGACGACGGTCCCGGCGACCCCACCGGGCCGGGCACCGGGTCCGACGGACCGGATCGCGGCGGTGACGACGTGACCGGCACCGCAGCGCCGGACGGTCCCGCAACCGACCAGCCCCGGCACGGGGCCCGGGCGGCCTCGACGCAGCCGGTCGCCGTACCGAACCAGGGGTTGCGGGCCCGGCTGTTCACCGCCGCCGGTGTCGGCGACGGGGTGCCGGGCCGGCGGTCCCGGGCGCGGACCGGGCGGGGCCGGATCACCGGCGCGCGGGTCCCCGCCGGGCGGGCCGGCGCGCTGCACCTGCCCGCCACCCTGCGGGCCGCCGCCCCGCACCAGCACGGGCGGGGCCGGCGCGGGGGACCGCTCGTGCTGCGCCCCACCGATCTGCGGGAGGCGGTCCGCGAGGGACGCGAGGGCAACCTGGTGCTCTTCGTCGTCGACGCCAGCGGGTCGATGGGCGCGCGGCAGCGGATGGCGGCGGTCAAGGGGGCGGTGCTCGCCCTGCTCACCGACGCCTACCAGCGTCGGGACAAGGTCGCCGTGGTCGCCTTCCGGGGCACCGGCGCGCAGACCCTGCTGCCGGCCACCTCCTCCGTGTTGGCCGCCTCGACCCGACTGGCGGACCTACCCACCGGGGGACGTACCCCGCTCGCGGAGGGACTGCTCGCGGCAGCCGACCTGCTGCGGGTGCAGCGGCTGCGCGACCCGAAGCGCCGGCCCCTGGTGCTGGTCGTCACCGACGGCCGGGCCACCGCCGGGCCACGCCCGCTGGACCGGGCCGCCCGCGCGGCGGCGGTGCTCGCCGCCAGCGGTGCCTCCTGCGTGGTCGTGGACTGCGAGTCCGGCCCGGTCCGCCTCGATTTGGCCGGCCGCCTCGCCGCCCAACTCGGCGCGGCCCACCACCGGCTCACCGAGGTCGCGACCGCCCCGCTGGCCGACCTCGCTGCCGGCCGCCCCACGAATTCGCGCCGGCCAATCCCCGGCCCGGGCGGCACCCGGGCGTTGTCCACCACGACCATCACCGGGAGCGTTGCCTGATGCCGCAGGGAAAGCCCGCACACGTGCCCGCCGACGGGTTGACCACCCGACAGCGGCGCAACCGGCCGCTGACCATCGTCCACACCGGGGCGATGAAGGGAAAGTCGACCGCCGCGTTCGGGCTGGCGCTGCGCGCCTGGACCGCCGGACTGCCGGTCGGGGTGTTCCAGTTCGTCAAGAGCGCCAAGTGGCGGGTGGGTGAGGAGGCCGCCTTCCGGGCCCTCGGCGAGGTGCACGAGCGCACCGGCCAGGGCGCCCCCGTGGCCTGGCACAAGATGGGCGAGGGATGGTCCTGGATCCAGCGCGGCGGCGAGGCCGACCACGCCGCCGACGCCCTGGAGGGCTGGCGGCAGATCCAGCGTGACCTCGCCGCGCAGCGCTACGGCCTGTACGTGCTCGACGAGTTCACCTACCCGATCAAGTGGGGCTGGGTCGACGTCGACGAGGTGGTGGCGACCCTGGCCGAGCGGCCCGGCTTCCAGCACGTGGTGATCACCGGACGGGACGCCGACCCCCGGCTGGTCGAGGCCGCCGACCTGGTCGCCGAGCTGACCAAGATCAAGCACCCGATGGACGCCGGCCAGAAGGGCCAGAAGGGGATCGAGTGGTGAGCGACGCCTGGGCGCTGCCCCGGCTGGTCGTCGCCGCGCCGGCCAGCGGGCACGGCAAGACCACCGTGGCCACCGGGCTGCTCGCCGCGCTGCGCCGCCGGGGCCTGACCGTCAGCCCGCACAAGGTCGGCCCCGACTACATCGACCCCGGCTACCACGCGCTCGCCGCCGGTCGCCCCGGGCGCAACCTCGACCCCTGGCTGGTCGGCGAGGACCGGATCGCGCCGCTGCTGCGGCACGGGGCGAGCGTCCCCACCCCCGCCGACGTCGCGGTCATCGAAGGCGTGATGGGGTTGCACGACGGCGCGGTCGGGCGGGGCGGGTACGCCTCCACCGCGCACGTCGCCCGGCTCGTCGACGCGCCGGTGCTGCTGGTGCTGGACACCACCGCGCAGGGCCGCTCCGCCGCCGCGCTGGTGCTCGGCATGCGCGCCTTCGACCCGCAGGTGCGCATCGGCGGGGTGATCCTGAACCGGGTCGGCTCGCCCCGACACGAGCGGCTGCTGCGCGACGCGCTCGCCGAGGTGGGCGTACCGGTGCTCGGGGCGGTCACCCGGGCCGTCGAGGTGGCCGCGCCCGCCCGCCACCTCGGGCTGGTGCCGGTCGCCGAACGGGCCCCGGAGTCGGTGGCCGTCGTGGCCGCGCTGGCCGCCCTGGTCGAGGCCACCGTCGACCTCGACGCCGTGCTGGCCCTGGCCCGTACCGCACCGCCGCTGACCGTCCCCGGCTGGGATCCGGCCGACGCCGTCGGCGGCCCGGCCGGCGGACGCCGCCCGGTCGTCGCGGTCGCCGGCGGGCCGGCCTTCACCTTCTCGTACGCCGAGACGACCGAGCTGCTCGCCGCCGCCGGGGCCACCGTGGTCACCGTCGACCCGCTGCGTGACCCCGCCCTGCCGGCCGGCACCCGGGCGGTGGTCGTCGGCGGCGGCTTCCCCGAGGTGCACGCCGAGGCCCTCGCGGCCAACACCGGGCTCCGCGCCGACCTGGCCGACTTCGACGGGCCGATCGTGGCCGAGTGCGCCGGACTGCTCTACCTGGGCGAAACCCTCGACGGCGTGCCGATGTGCGGGCGGCTGCCGCACACCGCCCGGATGACCGGTCGGCTCACCCTCGGCTACCGCGACGCCGTCGCCGCCGCCGACTCCCCGGTCCACCGCGTCGGCGAGCCGGTACGCGGCCACGAATTCCACCGCACCGTCACCGATCCGACGCACGGCGAGCGGCCGGCGTGGCACTGGGACGGCACCGCGCACGGCTTCGTCACCGGCCAGGTACACGCCTCCTACCTGCACACCCACTGGGCGGGCCGACCGCAGGCGGCCCGCCGCCTGGTCGAGGCGGCGAGCCGGTGAGCGCCACCCAGCCGGGTCGCCCGCCGACCGCCCCGTCC
>NZ_SMJY01000102.1:0-21475 GCF_004348355.1 Micromonospora sp. KC721
CCGCCCCACGCACCCCGCGCACCCCGCGGGCGCCTCGCGTGCCGGACGCGGTTTGCGGTGGTGCCGTCGCTTCGGGACCGGCAGGAACGGCGAACGGCCGCCGTACCCCTCGGGTACGGCGGCCGTGGTGCGCAGTCAGTGTCAGCGCTGTCCGGCGCTGGTGTCCTCCTGGTAGCTGGCGCCACCGTCGGACTCGCTGGTCAGCGGCTTGGCGCCGCCCTCGGGCGGGCCGGCCAGGGTCTGGCCGGCGGCCAGTTCCGGGAACTTGTAGTCGAAGGCCGGCCGCTCGGAGCGGATCCGCGGCATCCGGTCGAAGTTGCGCAGCGGCGGCGGGCAGCTGGTCGCCCACTCCAGCGAGTTGCCGTGGCCCCACGGGTCCTCGACCTCGACGATCGGGCCGGTCTTGTACGACTTCCAGCAGTTCCAGATGAACGGCAGGGTCGAGACGCCGGTGATGAACGCGCCGACCGTGGAGATCATGTTCAGCGTGGTGAAGCCGTCGACGGGCTGGTAGTCGGCGTACCGACGCGGCATGCCCTCGGCGCCCAGCCAGTGCTGCACCAGGAACGTGGTGTGGAAGCCGATCATCGTGAGCCAGAAGTGGATCTTGCCCAGTCGTTCGTCGAGCATCCGGCCGAACATCTTCGGGAACCAGAAGTAGATGCCGGCGAAGACGGCGAACACGATGGTGCCGAAGAGCACGTAGTGGAAGTGCGCCACCACGAAGTAGTTGTCGTGCAGGTGGAAATCGAGCGGCGGGCTGGCCAGCAGCACACCGGTGAGACCGCCGAAGAGGAAGGTCACCAGGAAGCCGACCGCGAAGAGCATCGGCGTCTCGAAGGTGATCTGCCCCCGCCACATGGTGCCGATCCAGTTGAAGAACTTCATGCCGGTCGGCACGGCGATCAGGTAGCTCAGGAAGCTGAAGAACGGCAGCAGCACCTGGCCGGTGGCGAACATGTGGTGCGCCCACACGCTCATCGACAGGGCGGCGATGGCGATGGTGGCGCCGACCAGGCCCTTGTAACCGAAGATCGGCTTGCGGGAGAAGACCGGGATGATCTCGGTGATGATGCCGAAGAACGGCAGCGCGATGATGTAGACCTCGGGGTGGCCGAAGAACCAGAACAGGTGCTGCCAGAGCATCGGCCCGCCGGTGGCCGGGTCGTACACGTGAGCACCGAGCAGCCGGTCCGCGGCGAGCGCGAAGAGCGCCGCGGCGAGCAGCGGGAAGACCAGGATCGCCAGGAGGCTGGTGACCAGCATGTTCCAGGTGAAGATCGGCATCCGGAACATGGTCATGCCGGGGGCGCGCAGGGTCAGGATCGTGGTGATCAGGTTGACCGCGCCGAGGATGGTGCCCAGGCCGGAGACGGCCAGCCCGACGACCCACATGTTCGCGCCCACGCCGGGCGAGTGCTCGACGCTGCTCAGCGGGGTGTAGGCGGTCCAACCGAAGTCCGCCGCGCCACCCGGGGTGAGGAAACCGGCCGTCGCCATGGTGCCGCCGAACAGGTACAGCCAGTAGGCGAACGCGTTCAGCCGGGGGAACGAGACGTCGGGCGCACCGATCTGCAGCGGCACCACGTAGTTCGCGAACGCGAACACGATCGGCGTCGCGAAGAACAGCAACATGATCGTGCCGTGCATGGTGAACAGCTGGTTGTACTGCTCCGGCGACAGGAACTGCATCCCCGGCCGCGCCAGCTCGGCCCGCATGATCAGCGCCATCAGGCCACCGATCATGAAGAACACGAACGCGGTGACCATGTACATGATCCCGATCTGCTTCGCGTCCGTGGAGCGCAGCAGCCGCGCGATGGCCGACCCCTTGACCGGCTCTCGGACCGGCCATGGCCGGGTCACGACCGGCTTGGGTGCGACGGTGGTCACGAATGGCCTCCGGTTCTCGGTTGTCCCGCTCGGCGCGCACCTGTCAGCTGCGAGCCGTCATCCGCAAGGAGGATAGTCCCCGGCAGGTGGCAGCGCCGCCGGGGGTCGTCGGGCAGTATGGTGGGCTGCCCTCACAGCGGGCCGAGAAGCAACCGGTAGTGCTCGCGGAAGATCCGACCGCCGCGTCCGCGCAGCAGCGGGTCGCGTAGCGCCGGCGGCACGTCCCGGGTCCGGTTGCGGTCCCGGGTCCGGTCCCGCACCCATCGGGTACGCGGCCGGCGACGACTCTCGTACGCGACCAGCGCCGCCTCGACGCTGCCGGCCGCGGTCAGCGACTCGGCGAGCACCACCGCGTCCTCCAGCGCCATCGCCGCGCCCTGGCTCAGCGTGGGCGCGGTGGCGTGCGCGGCGTCGCCGACCAGCAGCACCCGACCCCGGTACCAGCGCCCCAGCTCGACCTCGTCGGTGAGCCCCACCTGCACCCGGTCGAGCGCCTCCAGCACCGCCGGAACCGGGCCGCCGTAGGAGCCGAAGAGTTCGTGCAGCCGGGCCAGCGGGTCGGCGGGAGGCTTGGTGCCGGCCTCGTCGGCGTACACGTGCAGTCGCCCGGCGCCGATCGGCACGACGAGGAAGCCGGCGCGCTGGCCGAGCAGGGCCGTCCAGTCGGCGACCTCCGGGCCGTCCCGGACCACGGCGCGGTAGACCACCTGCCCGGCCGGCTGGGGCGGGCCGCCGAGCGCGGCCAGGGAGCGGACCGCCGAGCGCGGCCCGTCGGCGCCGATGACCAGGTCGTACTCGCCGCCGGTGCCGTCGGTGAAGGTGACCCCGACGCCGGCGGGCAGCAGTTCGACGGCGCTGAGCTCGGCGCCGTGCCGGACGGCACCTCCCGCGCCGCTGAGCAGCACCTGGTAAAGGTCGCGGCGGGGCAGCGCGCGGCACTCGCCGACCCCGGCCCAGAGCGCGTCGAGATCCACCTCACAGAGCGGTTCGCCGGCCGCGTCGAGGAAACGCTGCCGGTGGATGACCTGGCCGAACGGGCGGACCGGGCCGTCGAGGTCCAGCCGGCGCAGCGCCCGCGCGGCGTTGCCGGGAAGGTAGAGGCCGGCGTCGACGAACTCGTTCGGAGGCAACTTCTCGGTGACGTCCGGGCGGAAGCCGGCCAGGCGCAACGCCCGGGCCACGGCCAGGCCGGCGATGCCCGCGCCGACGACGAGGATGCGCAGGGGGGAGCTGCCACCCATGGTGGTGTACGCCTCCGGAGGGGTTCGGCACGCGTTGGAGGCAAGACACTACTCCGCGCGATCGGCGCGCGGTAGACCCGGTCGCCCCTGGCCGCATCCGGTTGCGGTCTTGTTGCAGAGATGTAAATGTGTCGAACTATGGGAGCGCTCCCGCGATCCCGTCCCCCCCGCCCGGCGCCCCCGCGCCACAGCCCGAGGAGCATCATGAGACGTCCACTCCGCGCGCTAGCCGCGGCCGGCCTGCTGGTCGCCGGCGCGCTGGTCGCCGTCGCGCACGGCGGCACGGCCTCCGCCGACACCCAGATCTGCGAGCAGTACGGCTCCACCGTCATCCAGAACCGGTACGTGGTGCAGAACAACCGCTGGGGCACCACCGCCCAGCAGTGCATCAACGTCACCGGCACCGGCTTCGAGATCACCACCCAGCAGGGCTCCGCGCCGACCAACGGCGCACCGGTGTCGTACCCGTCGGTCTTCGTGGGCTGCCACTACACCAACTGCTCCCCCGGCACCAACCTGCCGATGCAGGTGGACCGGATCAGCACCGCCACCAGCAGCATCAACTACCGGTACGTCAGCGGGGCCACCTACAACGCCTCGTACGACATCTGGCTCGACCCCTCGCCGAAGCGCGACGGGGTGAACCAGATGGAGATCATGATCTGGCTCAACCGACAGGGCTCCATCCAGCCCATCGGCTCGCCGGTCGGCAACGCCACCATCGACGGGCGGACCTGGCAGGTCTGGCGCGGCAGCAACGGGTCCAACAACGTCATCTCGTACCTCCTGACGTCGTCGGCGATCTCCAGCGCCAACCTCAACCTGCTGGCGTTCATCAGGGACACCCGCGACCGGGGCGCGATCACCAACAGCTGGTACCTGACCAGCATCCAGGCCGGCTTCGAGCCGTGGCAGGGTGGCGTGGGGCTGGCTGTCAACTCCTTCTCGGCCAGCGTCAACGGCGGCGGCGGCCCGATCACGCCCCCGCCGTCCACTCCGCCGCCGTCCACGCCCCCGCCGTCCAGCCCGCCGCCGGGCGGCACCGGATGCGCGGTGACGTACACGCCGAACTCGTGGGGCACCGGCTTCACCGCCGAGGTGCGGATCACCAACACCGGCACCAGCACGATCAACGGCTGGACGCTGGCCTACACCCTGCCGTCGGGGCAGCGGGTCACCAACGCGTGGAACGCCACGGTCAGCCAGAGCGGGCAGAACGTGACCGCCCGCAACGTCGGGCACAACGCCACGATCGCGCCTCGCGGTACGGCCAGCTTCGGCTACCAGGGGACGCTGAGCGGGCCGTACGCGTCACCGACCAGCTTCACGCTCAACGGGGTGCCCTGCTCGCGCACCTGACGACGATCACGCAAGCAAAAGGGGCGTGACCATTAGGGTCACGCCCCTTTGCGCTACGAGCTAAACAAACTCGCGCCAAAGCCGAGGCCGAGGCCGACCAAGCCTATACATTTAGACCCAGTTGAATACCTCTTTGATTACCCCCGTAGCGACCACCTTTGGCCCCTCAAGCACCACGAACTCGGCGCCGGGTTTAACGAATGGTGCAGCCAACTCAGGGAACAGGAAGCCAACTTTGACGTTCTCTGTTTCGGTCGGCAGTTGTGACATCCGCTGAAGCAAGATGCTTACTTGATCCGCTACCGCAGGCCACCCTGGTTGAGTATCATCACCCAGCCGGAATGCGGCAGTGGCGGAATAGACCGGGGCGGTAGGCGGACCAGACCGGCGGCCTCCATTATCTGCTGGGATCCAGGTCAGGACCGCAGAGGCAAGCGGGTTCTCAATCTCTGCAAGCATCAGCATACCCTAATTCCATCGCAGGTACGGTTGATTAGGTCGAGACCGTCGGCGTCTGCATAGTAACCCGGACCGATACCGTCAAGCTTGTCTGGGTGATGATGAAGCCTTTCGGCGGTGGACTTAGGCACTCGGGTTGTCACCGTGACGCCTTGCCCCCCATTCAGCCTCTCGCCCCATACGTCAGCATGCCCTTCCTCTGTCGCGAACCACTTACCCTCCATGTTCCCTTCGCCAGCACGAAACTGGCCCGTGTTGGCGATGTCATCGAACTCTGCGGCATCTACATTTCTGTAGAGGGCTATGCTGTCCCCGCCAGGTCCACAGTTATGCACCAGGACGGAAGCGGCACCCGCCATGACGAAGTATGTATGGAGGGCGTCCACCGTGAGGTCGTGCATAACCTTGGACGCACTGTACGACCGCACAGCGGCAACCGTGACAAGAGATTTGTCAGCAGTGAGCAAGTTTTCGCCGACGCGAAGTTCGCCAGCATGCACCCAGTCATGCCGGTCACGGCTCCACACCGGGTGGTTTTCCGTGGTTTTCAGGGCGACAGTGCGACCACCGACCGACAGGGTCAGGTCGGTCAACTCCAAGTCGACATTGATGTGCGTAGCGACCACTGTCTGCGGCCCGGACTTGCCACTCTGTGGATCCGCAGCGACGACCTGGTCACCCGGACGTATTTCCTCGATGGGACGGACCGACCCGTCGGCAAGCAGCACCAAGGTCCCTGGCGCGAAGCTGTGCTTGCCACAAGGGTTCAGATAGGCCTTAACGCCGTCGATGAGGTCGCCCAGGAGGCCCTTGACGCGAGTAGCCAGGTTGGCGGCTTTTTCCCACTTCCATGGAGCGCCGTATCTGGCGGCCAGTTTGCCGAGGACACCGCCAAGCATGGCGGCGGCGATGTTGCCCGCGGTGGCCAGGCAGCCATCCATGTCACCCTTGGTCAGGCAGTTGAACGCGTCGGTGATGCCCAACTCGTCCGCGAGCACCTTCGCCAGGGCCTTGGCCGAGTCGAGAATCTTCTGCTTGGCCCGGGCGATCCGTGCCTGACGCTCCTTCTCGGCAGCCGCAGCCGCCGCCGCGCGGCGGTCCTCCTCACTGGCGCGCGGGTTGTTCCAGGCGTTTTTGGTCGGCACATCCGGGTCGTACGCCCCCGAGCAGCCACCACATCCGTCGTTGTGCCCCTTGACGTCGTGGTACTTGCCGTACATGTCCTCGTAGTCCGCACCGGGACCACAGGCGTCGTCGGAGCACGACTTGAGGCCGTCGGGGTCGGAGAACGAGATGGGGTTGTTGTTGGCGTAGGCGTACCCGTTCATCTGCTGCGGATCGCCGTTGTCGATGATCGGGTCGACGGAAATGAACCGGCCGGCGACGATGTCGTACTCGCGAGCCCCGATGTTCACCAGGCCCGTGGTCGAGTCCACGTTGCCGTTGACGAAGCCCTTCTCCGTCGGCCACTGCCCCGGCGCGAGCGGGTTGCCCCGGCTCTCGCCGTACGGGGTGGTCCTCCGGTGCGTGATCGCGCCGTTCTCGTCGACGGTCGCTTGGCCGGTGCCGTGGTGGTCGGACGCGACGTAGAACAGGCCGTTGAGCTTGCGGACGATCGTGCCGCCACCGGGCAGACCGTAGTAACGGGTGGCGTCGGTGGCCCGGGTGGTGTGGTTGAGCCGGATCTCCATCCCCGGCAGGTAGAGGGTCGTCGCGTTCGGCTCCTTGCGGAGCATCCGCGAGCCGTCGACGTCGTAGAAGAAGCTCGTCTCCTTGCCGGCGGCGTCGGTGACCGACTCCAGGTTGCCTTCGGCGTCCCAGATCAGGTTCTGGTCTTCCCCGACCTTGGTGCGCCGCTTGGTGTTGCCGGCGGCGTCGTACTCGTAGGAGTAGAGACGGTCTCCCTGCGGCGTACTCTCGGTCATCTGACGCAGCGTGTGCGGCTGCGCCGTACCCGCATCCGGGTACGTGTACGCCCGGTGGATCAGCTTGCTGCCGTCGGCTGCGTACTGCGTCTCGGTCTTGCGGTTGCCGGTGTCGTCAATGGTGTAGGCGTGGTGGTACGGCGCCACCCCGCCGACACCGGTCACCGACGGCCCACCGGCGCACGGGTCGGTCGCGGTGCTCGCCGACGTCCATGCCTGGTCCATCCGGCGCAGGTAGTCGTAGGTGAAGCACTGCACGTCCCGGTTGCCCGTGGGCGTGTCGGCGATCCGGGTGATGTTGCCGGACGGGTCGTAGGTGTAGCGAGCGTCGATGTCGATGACCGGCGCACCGCTGCGGTCCAGCCGCAGGCCGGTCAGCCGCTTCGAACCCGGTTCGTACTGGTACGTCGACCAGACCTTGTTGGCGCCCAAGGGCGACTCGGTCTGGATCACCTCACCGGTCTTCGAGTAGTCGACATCAGTGAGGTACGGCGCGTCACCGTCGGCGGCGGTCAGCCGCTCCAACCCGTCGTAGGTGTAGGCGATCGCCTCGAAGGGCAGGCCACCTCCTGCCGACATTCCGACCGAGGCGACGGTGCCGTCGGTGTTGTATTCGGTGGAGAAGGTGTACTCACCGGCGAGTTCCGCACCGGCGTGCTGGGGCACGTGGTAGTAGGTGGCGTGCGGTCGATAGAACTCGTCGTAGGCGGTGTAGTAGGTGGCGTACTCCTGGCCGTCGATCCAACGGCTGGTCGAGGAGAGCTGGCCGAGCATCTCCAGGTCGTAGGTCCAACTGCTGAGCAGCACACCCGTCTCGGCCGCGCCCTTGTAGGTGGCGGTCGTCCGGCCGATCGCGTCGTAGGTGGTGCTGATCGTCTGGTTCAGCCCGTTGGTGGTGCTGGTGACCCGATCCAGGTTGTCGTAGGTGATCGTCGAGGTGCCCGCGTCCGGGTCGATCGACTTGACCTTGCGGCCGAGCTGGTCGTACTCGTGCTTCCAGACGTTGCCCACCGGGTCCTTCACCGTGGCCAGTTGACCGGCGGAGGTGTAGGTGTACTCCGTCGTGACATGGTCGCCGGAGGGGCCGGCGCCCTTGTACTGCAACAGTTGGACGGTCTGGCCAAGCGCGTTGGAGATGGTCGTGGTGGGCGTGCCGCCCTCTGGTGGGTCGACCGAGACACGGTCGCCGCCGTAGGTGGTGGTGGTTCGCCACTTCTCGTTCCCCGCGACGGAGAAGATCTCCGCCTTGACCCGGTCAGCGCCGTCGTAGACGTAGAACGTCTGGCCCTCGACCTCACCGGTGGTGGCAGGGAAGATGGTGTCCCTCGGCGCACCCGCGGCGTTGTAGGTCGCGTACGTCCGGTCGAGCTTGCCGGTCGGGGTGTACATGGTGTCGGCGATCATCCGGGTGCCGTCCGGCCCCTCGGTCTGCACCTGACGCGGACGCAGCAGGCCGTCGTGCAGCTTGTACTCGACGCTGTAGCTGCCGTCCCGCTGCCGCTTCTCGGTCTTGACCGCGACGGGCTTGTCGGTGCGGATCAGGTACGTGTACCTGATGCTCGGATCGAGTCCCGCAGCCCCCGTCCGGTCCGGCATCCACACCTTGCTCAGCCGACCGAGCGCGTCGTACTCCAGCTTGCTGACCAGATTGTTCGGGTCGGTCTGTCGCACCGGGCTACCCCAGGCCGGGGCATACTCGGTGGTGGTGATGTAGTCGAGCGGGTTCTTCTCGACCACCTTCGTGGTCAGACCGTTCGTCTCGGTGTAGTCGGTGGTGGTGGTCTTGCCCATCGCGTCGGTCGCTGACTCCGGCCGACCGAACGAGTCGAAGGTGCCGGAGGCGGCCGTGATGTAGGTGGGCGTCTGGCCGTCGTGGCTCTTGAGCCGCTCGGAACGGGTGGGGTTGCCGAACGTCGGCACCGCACCGAAGTCCTTGCCGTCGTAGAGCGTCCGGGTGTCGGAGATGACCTGGGTCTTCCGGTCCGGCGTGTCCGCGCACTTCACCGAGACCGACTCCGCCCGGGCGACCAGGCTGTACAGGTGGAGGTCGGGGTTGTCGGCATATGTGGTGCGCGTGCAGGCCTCGTCACCGGGGACGTCGACGTCGCCCAGGTTCTCTTTGTGAGTAACCCGGCCGAAGGTGGTCTCGAAGGTGGAGACGTTCTTGGTTTCCCGCATCTTGCCGCCGGCCAGGGCGACGAAACTGCGGGTCGACGACGTGTTGGTGAACCACGCCGACCTGCTGCCCCAGTCGTATGTCTTGGTGGCGGTGTTGTGCCGCCACGGCGTGGCGATGGTCCGGCTGACGACTGCCTGGCCGTCGTAGACCGTGCTTTCCAGCTGGTGCCCGGAGAACTGGTCGTGGTCGGTGTGTTCGACGCCGCTGGCGTCCTTCACGGTTTCGACCCGGGTCCCGCCACCCGGCTTCTTGTCACCGTGCATGCCGCGCAGGTAGCGGTACTCGGTCTTCGTGGTCTGCCTGTTGCCGTCACCGACGGTGACGATCACCTTGCCGTAGCCACGCCACTCGCTCCAGGTGAGGTCCTTCGGGTCGGAGATCCCATCGGGGTCCGCGTGCCGCCAGGCGGCGCCGTCGGGGGGGTACTCGTACTTGGTGACCATGTCCGGTGCGCCACCGGTCCGGTCGGTTTCAATAACGGCGGAGACCACGTACTTGAAGAACCAGTCCGTGATCGGGTCGCCGCTACCGAACGGGTTCCACTTCACCGGATAGCAGCGCTTGGTGCTGTTGCCCTCCGTCGGCAACGCGCCAGCGGTGCAGTCCGGGGTGGCATAGTTGACGTCGATCTGCCCGCCGGTGTCGGTCCAGACCGTGGCGAGACGGAACCGGACCAGGGGGCTGATGTTGTCATTGGGGCTGTCGACACGGTTCGGCAGTTGCAAGCCGCCGAGCACCACGGAAGGCATGGCGATGTCCGCGCCCGGTCCGTACATGCCGGTGTGGGTGATCTTGTGGAGCCAGAGGGTGCGGGAGCCGTCACCGTTGTCGGTGAGCAGGTGATCGAGCTTCCAGTTGTCGACCGACGTCCAGCCGCTGCCCTCGCGGATCTCGGTGGTGATGCGGGTCAACCGGGCCCGCGTCCAGAAGGTCGGCATGATCTGGTCGAGCTTGCACTTGGTCTTCTCGTTGCAGTTGCGGTCGAACGGCACATCCGGCCAGTACGACGCCGTCTCGGTCTTCAGGTCCTGCGGGTCGCAGTCGACGTTGCCGCCTGGCAGGCATCGCTCCTTCACCTCGAAGGTCACCCGGGCGGGCGCGCTGGTGGTGTAGACGGCGTTGTGCCGCTGCCCGTAGTCGATCCGCTTGAGGTAGCCGCCCCGGTGGTAGGGCACCCCGTCGATGTCGGTGCGCTTGCTCCGGGCGTAGTGGTTGGTTTCCCGCTCGTAATAGTACGAGCTGACGTTGCCGTAGCGGTCCTTGACATAGTCGAGGCTCCACCGCCACGCCTGGTCACAGAACGAGTCGAGGAAGGTGGTCTTCTCGCACGGCTCGTCCTTGTCGTCACCGAAGACCGGAACGGTCCAGGTCGAGTTCGTCCGCTCCTTGCCGGTGGTCCAGCCTGGCAGTTTGTTCAAACCGAAGTAGTACTCGGTGCCGTCGGTGGTGGTGACCCGCCAGTGCTCACCGTCATTGTCGTCGTTGTCCGCCCCTCCGAGGCGCTCGACCTTCGAGCCGTCGTCGTCGGCGAACTTCCACCTGTTTTTTCCGAGGTCAACCAGTTCCGTCGACTTGCCGTTGAGCACGATGGTGGCGTTGTCGTAAGCCCAGCACTGGTCGACGTACTGGTCGTGACCGTCGTCGGCGCAGGACTTGTACCGGCGCTCGATGTGGCCCGGCTCGTAGTTGAACCCCTCGCCGATCCAGGAGCCCTGGTTGTTGGTGGTCGCGGTCCGGCCGTCGACCGACTGCGAGGAGTAGGACAGGCTGATGCCCGGGGCACCGCCACCCGGCACGGGTGGCGTGCGCAGCGGGTAACTCCAGGAGAAGCCACCGGTGGACGGGGCCACCGACCACTTCGACGACGGCGCGAGCTTGCTGGCGCCGTAGTCGCCCTGCGAGGATGCCTCGCTGGCGGCCAGCGCGAAGGTGGTTCCCGTCCCCGCCACACTCACCTTCGCCGAGACAGTCCTGCCCTCGCCGTTGTTCACGGTCGGCACCCGCTCCGGCGCGCACCCGGGCCGGTCGGGCGTGGTGAGGGCGCACTCGGGCAGCTTGACCAACGTCAGGCGAGAGCCGAAGTCCCCGCCGTACAGGCCGGCCAGGCCCTCATAGCCGATGCCGAGTTGGATGTCGGCAGCGCCCTGCTGACCGTCGGCGCGGTTGACCCGCACCAGCGGACCGTCGAACCTGGCCCGCTCCGAGGCCTGACGATCGAGCACCTCGGCTCGGATCCTGCCCGGGGCTGGCTGCGGCGCCGCCGCCCTGGCCCCGGCCTTCCCGTTGGGAGCGGCGACGGCGGCCACCGACACGGTGAGGCCGCCTGCCTTGCCGGTGGCAGCGGCCGGCGCGGGGGCCCTTGTGCCCACCCGTGCCGCAGCTGCTGGTGCGGTGGGTACGGTGATCTCCGCGGCCCCCGCCGCAGGCCAGGTCGCCTTGGCTGGTGTCGTCGTGGCGGCGTCCGCCGCCGGGTTTCCCTTGCGCGGTTTGACACCGAGCGGGGCGCGGTCGGGCAATGTCTTACTTGTGTCGGTGGCTACGGGACGACTGCGCTCGGCGGCAGCCGAGACGGGGGCGGCGGCCACCTGAATGAGAGTCGCACTCATCACGCCGGCCATTGCCCAGGACACCGGTCGCACCACACGGCGCTGCAACGCGCCGGACGCGACCATGAGTCGGGAGAACATCCACCCTCCCCGGGGTCGGTTTCGGAAGTAAGGCAGGAGGCGTCGGGGCCGTCCTCCGAGGACGGCCCCGATACCTGTCAGTCAGATGGCGGGAGCCTCGCCGATCAGGCGGAGCTTGTCGATTTTCACCTTGTCCGCGACCCCGTTGTACACGCGAACCTCGTCGATGTTTCCGGACAGGTGCTCGCCAGCGGTCGCGCCCTGGAACGACCGGCCGAGCTGGATACTCGACATCGAGGTCGGCCTGAACGGAACGGTCAACGGCTCCAGTTCCGTGGACACCCCGTCGACCCAGAGGGTGAGCTGACGGGTGTACCCGTCGTAGACCAGCGCAAGGTGGTCGCCCACGCCCACCGTGCGGGGCGTCTGGTCCGTCGACTGAGCCACGAAGACCGCACCTGCGGTGTCGTCGGTCGTGGCGGCCAGTTCCCACTTGCCCTGGCTGTTGGCGCGGACGATGACAGCGCTGTTGTTCGGGCCCTTGATGGAGAACGCGGTCATGGCGTGGTTCTGGGAGCTGCTGGTGAGCCGCACCCGGGCGGTGAGAGTGAAGCTGCCCGTGGGATCGATTAGAGCGCTGGTCGACTGGGCGTAGTGGTCCGACTGCCCCTTCAGCCTGACGTAGCCCGTGCCCACCATCCGCCCGATCGGGGTCGGCGTCCTGACAAGCAGGCTTTGCTGGCTCAAGGTCAACGACGGGCTGTTGCCCACCCCCGGGCTCTGGCCCGCAGTCTCCTCGTTGAGCTGCCAGTAGGCCTTGCGTACCAGTAGCTGCTTCTGCAGCCCGGTCGAGTCCTCGGTCACGATCGGCCGGTCGAACACGGACACGTCCGCCATGCCGCCCTTCCAGAAATCCGAGTAACCGCCGGAGTGTCTCTGTCGGCCGAGCTGGAGGGCACCCCGGGCCCGGGTCAAGGAGCGCCGTTCACCCTCGACAACGGGGTTGTCGCCTACTTGGAGGGAGATCTTCCTGTTCGGGCCGTCGAAGATCGCCGTGACGAAGGTCCAACTGGTTGTCACCCCGCCCGCCGTCACCTTCCACTCACCGAGGTTGATGACATCACTCGTCGGCATGCGGAAGAACCACTTCCCCTGGTCGACGCCGAGACTGAAACCGGGCTCACCCGTACCGTCCTGGCTCACGGCCACCTGGCGGCGGTTGACGTCGTCCACCCGAAACCAGCCGGTGATGGCGAAGCTCTGCGAGGTGTTCGCCAGGACGGAGGTGTCGGTGACCATGTAGGCGTTCGAGGTGCCGTCGAAGATGGCGGCGCGGTCCCATTCGCCGAAGTTGTTGGTGGTGGCGAAGCTGACACCGCTGCCAACAGTCGCGTCGTGCGAACCCCGGACATCGTTCGCCCGCGGCTCGCCGGCAGCGTCCGCCATCGGCCACTGGGCCACCGGGGGCCGCTTACCCACCCTGAAGGTGCAGGTGGCAGGTGCGCTGGCCCGTTTCGCGGCGTCGATGGCCTTGACGAAAAGGTTGTTGGCTCCCTCCTTCCTCGGGGCCCACCTGACCGTGACGGGGGTGCCGGCGGTGGTCGGCTTCACCCGCACGGACGGCTCGTCGTTGAAGGTGTACTCGTATTCGACGACGTCGGTGTCCGCCGGGGTGAAGGTGAACGAGCCTTGGACGCCGAGCGAGCCTAGCCAGTCGGCGCTGTCGATGCACTCCGGAGTCCGGTCCGTGCTGTCGTCGGGAAGATACTCGGGCGAGTCGACGTCCGGCACCTTGGGACTGGTCGCGTCGTAGACGAACTGGCAGACGTTGCGGGATCCGTCGGAACTCCACGGGCCCCAGCTCACGCCGTCGCCACCGCGAACATCCCAGGAGATCGTGACGTTCTGGGGGATCGTCTTGGGCACCGCGTAGCTGAACCGCGAGCCGCTGGCCTTGAACCCTGTCATCACCTGGAGGACCGTCGGCGTCGAACTGCCCTTCGGCGTGTAGGTCACCCGGAACTCGGCCCGAACCTGTTCGGTGTGGGAAGACGAGTGGTCGGGATCTCGCAGGGTGGCGTCGAGGCGCGGCACCTCCGAGGTCAGCGGTGCGGCGCTGCCGTAGGCGCACACCCCGCCCGGCGACAGCAGCAGCTCGGACTGGTTGGGAATCAGGGGCGCCCGGTTGTAGCGCACCGAGAGTACCGCGTTGTCGCAGAACCGCTTGGTGTGTGTGGAGTCGCCCTCGTTAACGGACTTCAGCCCGAGGGTGATGCTGCTCCATCCTCTGGCCACGGCCTGTTGTACGGCCGCCTTGGCGTTCCACTCGGTGTTCTGGTTGGTGGCCGTACAGCTCGACTGGACCCTGGTCGGCGAGTTGGTGTCGAGGTGCGTCGCGCTCGACCAACTCGATCCGCCGGGCTGGTTGCTCCAGTTGGTTGAGGTGGCGATCGGCCCGGGCATGAGGTAAAGCGCCGCCGCCCGCGCCGTGGTGTTGTAGACGTGCTGCAACGTGACCCGGAACGTGGCCTCCAGGATCGTCTTGCCCGCGTACGGTGTGGCGAGCCGGTAGAAGAGGCGCTTGACCTTGGAGCTGTTGCAGGAGTTCGGGCAGAGGCCGATGCGCTCGTGCCGCTTGCCGTCGAACTTCCAGTACTCCTCCGACGGGTAACCGCTGTCGACCATCGCCCAGGCGCTGTTGGTGCTGCCCTGCCACACCGGGTCCACATAGACGGGATAGGTGGTTTTCGGATCGGCGAGCATGACGGCGTCCGGAGTCAGGCGCAGCGTCCCACGGGAGTAGGCCAGGCCCACCGGAGCAACCCGGGACGTCTCCCCCGGTCCCCGGGCGGAGGCGCCGTTCGGGTCCTCGACGCCGCTGGTGCTGGTCCTCGCACGCTCGCGCAGACCGATCGCCTCGCCGCCCTCCTGGCTACCGCTGTCCCACATCGTCGGGGCATCGGCCTCCATTACCGGGTTTCCGGTCGCCGGGTCGAGGGCAACAATGCCCCCGTCCTCGGTCTCCTCGATGGTGAGCCCCTCACCGGTGACACCGAGCCGGAGGTTCTGCAGCTCTGGCAGGTTTGCCGCCTCCGGGGTCTTGAGCACCAGGACGTGTGAGAAGCCCTCGACCGTCGCGATCGCCACCAGATCGACGTCCCGGAAGACCTCCGGGTAGACGAGTTTGTCCCCGTTGACTGTGGGAGTCGGCAGCGGACCGGGCCAGGTGAGCGTCATGACCCGCGAGTCGCGCTCGGCGACCATCAGCGGGGTGGTGCCGCCGGCCGACAGCCGCATGTCGAGCAGCGCCGCGGTAGGCCTGTACGTCCCGTCCGGCTGGGCGACGAGCGTCGCGTCCGCCGGCACCCAGCCGTCGTTCCGGAGCACCCGAACCGCCTGGTTGTGCTCGTTCGCGATCAGGGTGCCGTCCGGCTGAGCGAATACGTCCCGGTATTCGCTTCGTTCCGCCAGCACTTCGACCGGCTGGTTCAGCGCCTTGGCTGCCAGTAGCGCCTCCGCCTCGGTGTCCCGGACCGGGCTCTCCTCCAGTGCGGCGGCCGGCGCGGTCGCCGGCGCCGGTGCGGCCACGTACGCCGTGGCAGACAGCAAACCGGCCAAGCCCACAATGAGGCCGAGTGTGAAGAGCCGGCCTCGCTTCCTCGTACGACGGGCCACCCTCAGGTCCTCCCCCGCTGAACTGTGTGACTTCCTGCGAATCATCAGCTGACCGCCGCCCCGAAGGTGCTGTGGTCAGCCGGAATGCCATTCACCCCGGGTATCCAGCTCTGCGCCGGGGCCGTGTTTCCGGCGGCCAGGGCGGACCAGGCGAACGCGTGAACCTCGTCGTTGCCGTAGGGCGTACCGACCAGAAGGCGCTGGGACGTAACGCCGAGCGACGTGCCAACGATCTCCTGTGCCCGCATGCTGCCCGGCAGGCTGGACCCGTTGCGCTCACTGGTGACCGGCGTGCCGATCGGGTTGGTCAAGGCGTTGAACACCTGCACCTGGCCGACGTCCGCCTTGTCCCCGACGTCCTCACCAGGCACACCGACGGCGATGATCATGGTGGCGTTGCTGCCCTCGGCGGTGTTCACCACCACGACCTTCTCTCCGAGGTAGTCGCCGTCCTCCGGGGCCAAGGTGATGGCCGGCAGCTCGGTGAAGGTGTTCGTGGACTTGACGTGGAACCGCTGCACCATGCCCGCGTCGGGTGCCGTTGTGTTGGTCGCCGCGACGGTGATGTCCTCACCGGGCACACCGACGACCACCAGCGAGTCCGTCGGCCAGGGACCGGTACGCGGCGGCTGGATCGGGGCGATGGCGATTGACTTCCCGAAGCCGTCGTTGGCCTTGGCGACATCGGAGACGTTCGGCTCGTCCTGCGTCAGCCCGGCTGCGATGGTCGGCAGATTGTTGGTCAGGGTGTGCCTGAAGACGTTGACCGCACCTGCGAAGGCCTCGCTCCCGATCGCCTCGCCGGGAGAGCCGACTGCCCAGTGATGGGTCGATGCGGCGACTGAGAACCCGGTCCTGTCGTCCCGCTCGGGGGATCCAGGCATGCCGGCACCCTGGTTCATCGCCACGTTGATGGTTCCTCGCAGGTAGTGCACGAGACCGGTGTCCTCGCCTGTGCCGATGTCCTCACCTGGGACGCCGATGACCAGGTACGGCTGTCCGGTACCGGTCCGGCTGCCGGCGACCGAGTAACCGAACCAGTCCCCTCCCTCGACGGCGTCCGGCACGTTGGTGGCGTCCTGGTGGTAGATCAGCGAGGCCGGTCCCTGTGCCAGGCCAGCGGGCGAGCCCAACAGCAGGTGGACCGCGCCCGCGTCGGCTTTGCCGGAGACGTCCTGGTAGGGGATGCCGACCGCGAGGTCGGTGCAGCCGTCGTTGTTGGCGTCGTAGGCGGAGATTAAGGTGCCGAAGCCATCGCCTGCGCCCGGTGCGCCGCCAACCTAGTCGATCCCCTCGTGCAGGGTCTTCACGGTGCCGGTGCCTCCGTAGCTGACCCGCACGAGGCCTGCCTTCGCCTGGCCGTTGACGGTCGCCTCGGGATCGGCGATCGCGACGTCAGTTACACCGTCGCCGTTGAAGTCGCTCTCGGCTTCGTCAGTGCAGTCCGCGAGGAGCGACGTTGTCGTCGCGACCTGGACCGGCTTGCCGGCTTCCCGCGCCATGCGCAGGGGCACCGCCTTGTCCGATTTGTTCTCGACGCCACCGGTGACGTCGTCCGGGGCCGCCGCGAGGTGCGCCGCCGGATCGCCGGAAATGCCGAGCAGTACTACCGCCGTCATGACGACAACGCCTGCCGTAAGACATGAACGGACGGTGGCAGTCTTCCGACGTGCCACTGATCCTCCCCCGTGAAGTGTGCAGTTATCTGTGCATCGAGGACTGCAAGGAGGACAAAGCTCTCCGCACAAGCTTGATTACAAACAGTAAGGATAAAGGCCGATATCGGCGTTTTTCGGTAGCCCTCGTCACTAGACGAAATATTGCCTGGTCAGCAGCGGCCGAGGCCGGACCGATCGCTTCGGCGGAGATAACAGCACCGAGGTGTCAGCGGGCCAGCGCGTCGATGTCGCGCATCTCCTCGGCGGTCAGCGAGAAACCCCAGATATCGGCGTTCGCCCGGATCCGTTGCGGCGTCACCGACTTCGGAATGACCACGATCCCGTGGTCGATGTGCCAGCGCAGCACCACCTGGGCCGGCGACACGCCGTGCGCGGCGGCGATCCGGGTCAGCACCGGATCGGCGAGGTCGGTGGTGTTGAAAGGGCTGTAGCCCTCCAACACGACACCCCGGTCCCGGTGTTCGGCGTGCCGCCGCCGGTCGTACAGGAAGGGACCCCAGCGGATCTGGTTGACCGCCGGGGTCTCCCCGGTGGCCTGGATCAGCTCGTCGATCTGGGCGGTGCGGTAGTTGCTCACCCCGACCGCGCGCGCGAGGCCCTCGTCCCGGGCGGCGAGCAGCTGTCGCCAGGCCGGGATGCTGTTCGCCGGGGCGGACGGCGGCCAGTGGATCAGCCACAGGTCGACGTACGCCATGTCCAGCGCGCGCAGGCTCGCCTCGATGGTCTCCCGTTCCCGGCCCACCCGCCGCGGCGGCAGCTTGGTGGTGATGAAGACGTCCTCCCGGCGCAGCCCGCTGTCCCGGACCGCCCGGCCGACCTCCGCCTCGTTGCCGTACATGGTGGCGGTGTCGATGTGTCGGTAACCGGCGTCGAGGGCGGCCAGCACGGCGTCGTACCCGGCCTTGCCGGTGACCTGCCAGGTGCCGAAGCCGAGCAACGGCATCCGGACATCGCCAGGAAGCAGGACATTGCGCTGCTCGTGACCCATACCGCAGTTGTACCCCCTCCGGGTCGGGCACATGTCGGGCAACCGGCGGACCGGGGCGGATTGCCGGAGAATACGGGTGTGGCTGACCGGCTGGAGGAGTACCGGCGTCGGCGGAACGCGGCCCGTACGCCGGAGCCGGTGCCGCGTCGGCCGCGCCGCCGGGCGGGGGCCGGCGCGGCGCGGTTCGTGATCCAGCAGCATCATGCCCGCTCACTGCACTGGGACCTGCGGCTGGAGCGGGACGGGGTGCTCGCCTCCTGGGCGGTGCCACGCGGCCTGCCCCGGGACACCGGGCGCAACCACCTGGCCGTGCACACCGAGGACCATCCGATGGAATACCTCGACTTCCACGGCGAGATCCCGGCCGGCGAGTACGGCGGCGGGACGATGACCATCCACGACCGGGGCACCTACCGCTGCGAGAAGTGGCGCGACGACGAGGTGGTCGTGGTCCTCGACGGGGAACGGACCAACGGCCGGTACGTGCTCTTCGCCACCGGCGGCCGGGACGGACGCGACTGGATGGTCCGCCGTACCGACCCGCCGCCACCGGGCTGGAGCCCCATGCCGGAGCTGGTCCGGCCGATGCACCCGACGCGGGCCGCGCGGCTTCCCCGCGACGCCGACGCCTGGGGGTACGAACTGCGCTGGGACGGGGTACGCGCGATGGCGTACGTCTCGGGAGGCCGGCTGCGGCTGCTGTCGGAGACCGACGAGGAGGTGACCGGGGCGTACCCGTGGTTGCGCGGGATGGCCGAGGCGCTGGCACCCACGGAGGCCGTGCTGGACGGGGTGCTGGTGCGGATCGACACCCGGGGCCGGGTCCGGCCGGTGCGCTCCGGGCGGGCCACCCCGGACGCCCAGTTCCTGGTCTTCGACCTGCTCTGGCTGGAGGGGGTGGTCAGCCTCGACGTGCCGTACGCGCAGCGCCGGGAACTGTTGGACGGGTTGGCGCTGGCCGGAGCGCACTGGCAGACGCCGCCGTGGTTCGCCGGAGCCGGTGCCGAAGCGCTGGACACCGCGCGAGCGCAGGGGCTACCCGGCGTGGTGGCGAAGCGGCTGGATTCGGTCTACGAGCCGGGGCGGCGCAGCCGGCGCTGGCTGAGCATCGACTGACGCGCAAGATTCTCTCCCCGGGGCGACCGCGGGTGCCCGGTCCAGGCCGGTCGAGACCGGACAGGACACGGGCGGCTCCGGACCGGCCACGGGCCGGGCAGGGGTCAGGAGGTTGGTGGCTCGTCCTCGCCGGCGGCCTCAGCCGCCTCGGCCTCCTCCTTGGTCCGGTGCACCACCTGGTCGGCGTGCTCCGGCGGCCCGTAGACGGTGTAGAGAACCAGCGGGTTCGGCCCGGTGTTGACGAAGTTGTGCTTCGTCCCGGCCGGTACGACCACCAGGTCACCCTGGGCGACCTCCCTGGTCTCGCCGGCGACCCGGGCCTCGCCGGTGCCGCTGACGAAGGTGAGGATCTGGTCGATCCCGTCATGGACCTCCTCACCGATCTCGCCGCCCGGCGGAATGGTCATGATCACCAACTGGGTCTTCTCACCGGTCCACAACACCCGCCGGAAGTCCGGACTCTTCTGGGCGACAGTCGCGATCGTGAAATGCTCCATGACACGCTCATACCCGGCCGGGCGGCGGGTCAAGCCGTGACGGGCAGATGGTGGAATTCCCGCCCGGGCGAGGTTTGACCTCCGGCAGAACGGGCATCGACCACCCGACCGGCGCGACAGCGACCGGTCGAGCCAGGTCCCCGCCGGCGTACCGCCGGATGGCTGCGATGGCGGGAGACGGCCGGAGCGCGGCGACGCGACGACCTGCGGGTCGGGCGCCGCCGTGCGCTCGTCTGCCGCGCCGTCCGGCCATGGTGGCCGTTTCTCAGGACGTCCCGTACCCACACCCCCGGTTTCCACCCGGGAAGAGGGCCTGCGACGAGGGCCGATGTCCCGGTAGATTGAAGTATGGTGCCCGCCCACGGGGGCCGGGTGGCGGAACCGGTCTACCGCCCCCTGCTCGCCAGCCGACGGGGCGAGCTGGAGGCGCTGGCTCACGTTGACAGCGCCGCAGCTGCACGGCTCGCCCCGGTCCTCATCGTCTCCACAGTCGACGGTTCCCTGCTCGACCTGCTCGGACGGTTGCCGGCCGGGCTGGTCCCGGCGGTCGACGTCTCCGCCCTGCCGGACGTTGCGGAGGCCGAGCTGGTCCGCTGGGGCGTACCGGTGGTGCCGGCCATCGGGCTCGCGGACAGTGACCGCCGGCTGGTGGCGCACGGGGTGACGGCGCAGGCGTACGCCCGGCGCGCGGTGATTCGGCTGCGGGCCGGGCACGACCGGTCCGGTCCGGACGCCGCCACGGCGGCGGCGGAACGGATCTGGCGGCTCGCCCGGCTCGTCCCGGAGCAGTGCGACCTGCTCGTCGACGCCGGAGACGTCTGTTGCCCGGCCGAACTGCGGGCCGCCGAACCCCGGATACGCCGACTGGTGCAGTGGTCACGTCGGCACGCCTGGCGGACGGTGACCGTGGCGGCCGGCGGCATGCCACCCACGCTGCACCGGCTCCCCACCGACGAGCCGGTACGCCTCGACCGCTGGGACTGGCAGCTCTGGCAGCGGCTGGCCGATCTCGGGGTCGGGTACGGCGACTACGGCGTCACGCCGGCAACCCCCGGCGACGACGGGGCCGCAGACCGGCTGCCGACGGTCCGCTACACGGCGGACGGGGTCTGGTGGGTGTACCGGTGGTCGCGACGCGGCGGGCGCGGCGACGAGCGGTTCGCCGACCTGTGTCGCACGCTGGTGTCCGCGCCGCACTGGCCGGCGGCCGGCGCGGGCTTCTCCTGGGGCGACCACGAGCTGCTCCGGCGGGCTCGCCGGGTCGCCGGCGCCGGGTCGCCGGCCAACTGGACGGCGTGGAGCACCTCGCACCACGTGGCGTACGTGCTGGCGGCGCTGGCCGGGCCGGTGAGCGGACGCCGGCCGCGCCGGTGGCCCGCCGCCGAGGAGCGCGGGCGGGCGACCGGCCCGGGGTGGTGAAGCCCCGGGCCGGTCGGGTCACTCCTTCTCGGTGAAGCCGAACTGCACGACGCCCTCGTCGTCGACGGATGCGTCGACCGACGTGTCGTTGAGCAGTTCCGCGGCGTCCGGGTCGAGGAAGATCCGCGCTCCCTGGTTGTCGACGACCTGATCGCCCTGTTCGGGCTCGGGCACCAACTCGACGATGAGCGAGCCGGCCTCGGTGTCTGCGGCGATGCGCAGCCCGCCGTCGGTCAGGACGTCCTGCTGGGCGGCGAGGTCGCGGATGACCAGCACGGCGTTGTCGGTCATGGTGAGCATGAGGAGACTCCTCGTGGTTTCGGAATGGGCAGCGCGCACGACGATCGGGTGGCGCGCGTCGGACGGCGAACTGCCGTCGCCCTGACGAATCGGGGCACACCCCTGGCCGCCCCTACCC
>NZ_SMJY01000103.1:0-21469 GCF_004348355.1 Micromonospora sp. KC721
GGGTCCCTGTTCGTCCCGCTCCTCGTCGGGGCCGCCGTCGCGGTCGCGATGGGCGCGTACGGTCGGTACCACACGCCGACCGGGATCGCGGTCAACGTGGCCGGGTTCTCCAGCCCGTTGACGGTGAAGGTCTGGCTGGGCACCGGAGCCGCGGTGTTCGCCGTGATCCAACTGTTCTCCGCGATGGCGATGTGGGGGCGACTCGGTGGCTTCTCACCCTCCTGGGCGGGCAGCGTGCACCGGTGGTCGGGGCGGATCGCCTTCCTGCTGACCGTGCCGGTCGCGGTGCACTGTCTCTACGCGCTCGGCTTCGTCGACGCCGAGCCGCGGGCACTGGCCCACTCGCTGCTCGGCTGCCTGTTCTTCGGCGCGTTCAGCACCAAGATGCTCGCCCTGCCGAAGCCGGGACTGGCTGGCTGGGTGCTGCCGGTGGTCGGCGGCGTGGTCTTCACCGTCCTGATCGGAGTGTGGTTGACCTCGTCGCTGTGGTACTTCGCCACGTTCGGCGTCGGTTTCTGAGGAGAGGAAAGGTAAACGGATGAGTGACGACCAGGGTGCGGGCTGCCGGTCCCGGCGGTCCGTGCTGGCCTGCGCGGGGGCGGCCGGGGTGGGCGCCCTGCTGACCGGCTGCCAGACCTACGGTCAGCCACAGCCGGTGCAGAACCAGCCGATCGGCAGCGCGGGCGTGCCGCCGGCGGCCCCGGCGACGAAGGGCCCGGCGGGGGCGGCGGGGGCGCTGGCGACGTTGGCCGATATCCCGGTCGGCGGCGGGAAGATCTTCGCCGCCCAGAAGGTGGTGGTGACCCAGCCCCAACCCGGCACCGTCAAGGCGTTCTCCGCGACCTGCACCCACCAGGGCTGCACGGTCACGTCGGTCAAGGGTGACCGGATCGTCTGCGGCTGCCACAACAGCCAGTTCGACATCAGCGACGGCTCGGTCAAGGGTGGGCCGGCCAACGCGCCGCTGCCGGAGGCCAACGTGGTCCTCGACGGCGACGCCATCCGGCTGGCCTGAGGCGGCCCCAGGCGCACGCGGGGGTGGCAGCGACCGGGAGGCGCTGCCACCCCCGCGTGGCGGGCCGGGTCTGGTGACCGGCGTTCAGGCGGTCGCGGTGGTGTCGGGGACGATCGCCCGCAGCCAGTGCTGGGCCAACAGCGCATGCCCGGACGGGGTCAGGTGCACCCCGTCGTCGGTCCAGACGCGGTCGTCGGTGTCGGCGGCGGCGAAGGCCGCGTCGACCGCGACCAGCGTCGCGTCGAAGTCGGCGGCGAGGCGGCGTACCACCTCGACCTTCGGGTCGAGATCCTCCCGCCAGGCCCGCTGCTTGTCGTCGAGCGGGATGAGGAACGGCTCCATCAGGATCAGTGCCGCGTCGAGCCGATCCCGCGTCACGGTCAGCACGTGCCGGTAGTCGCGTTCGAACTCCTCGACACCGGTCGGGTCGTCGTGGTCGTAGCGCCGCCAGGTGTCGTTGATGCCGATCAGTACCGACACCACCTGCGGGGCGAGCGCCAGGCAGTCGTCGTCCCAGCGGGCGCGCAGGTCGCGCACCCGGTCGCCACCGATGCCCCGGTTGAGGAAGGTGACCCGGTGCGCCGGCTGTGCGGCGGTGAACCAGGCCGCCGCCATCATCGCGTACCCGTGGCCCAGGTCGGCTCCATCGGTGCGGTCCCGATCCGCGTCGGTGATGCTGTCGCCGATGAAGAGCACCCGCCCTCCGCGCGGCACCTGTACGGTCATCCGTCGCCTCCTCCAGCCGTCGCTGCGACCATGATGGCCGCGATCATGCCGGACCGCCAGTGCGATCGCGACACGTGGACGGCCGGCGGTCCCGGCGCCAGCCCGAGTGCGGGACGCGATGCCGGGCGCGACCGCAGGTCGCTGCGGGATCACTGTGGATCGATACCGAGCAGCTCCCGGTTGACTTCATCGATGCTCATCACTACATTCCGGGGATGCCGGGAAAGCGCTTGCCGTCCCGCATCCAGCGCTTTCACCACCACGCTCCGGAGGAGTTTCCGATGAAACACACGACCAACCGGCAACCACGCCGGTGGCGGCTGGGCCTGGCGGCCACCGCGGCACTGGCCCTGGCCGGCACCGAGGCGGCGGCGGTCGCCCCGGCCGCCGCCGCGACCCCCACTCTGCGCGGCGCGGCCGTCGGCGCCGCCGCGGCGTCCGTCGGCACGGCGACCGCCACCGGCCAGAGCGGGCAGGTGGCCGCTGCCGCCTGCGGCAGCGGCAGTTACCAGGCCGAAGCCACCCTCAACGGCAGTACCTGGACCTCCCGCAACGGCAGCCGCACCGTCTACACCGGCGGCGACATGCGGGCCGCCGTCCAGGCCGCGATCGACAGCCTCAGCTCCGGCCGCACCAGCAAGCAGCGGGTGGTGGTCCGGGGATCCGGCTCGGTCAGCGCGGGCTCGCGCATCAACCTGCCCAGCTACACCGCGATCGACGTCTGCGGCACCATCAGGGTGACCGGCACCGGCTCCGGTGACCAGGCCCCGATCTACTCCCGGGGCACCACCCAGATCGAGGTCGGCCACCTCACCCTCACCGGCTCCCCGCTGTACGGCATCTTCATGCGCAACGTCACCAACGTGGTGCTCGGGCAGATCGACATGCGGCTCTCCAGCGGGCTGGGCGTGCGCATCGACAACCGGGGCAACACCAGCCAGTGGAGCCGCAACATCCGCATCGACAACGTGTACGTCTCGGGAGCCCGCTCGCACGCCGTCGAGACGTACGGCGTGGACGGTCTCACCATCGGCACCGTCACCGCCCGCAACGTGGGCGAGTCCGGCCTGCTGCTCAACCAGACCATCAACGCCACGGTCGGCACCGTGGACGCGGAAAACGCCGGAGCCGGCACCGGCTACGCGGCCTTCCGGATGGCCAACCGCAACGGCCGGGTCGGCTCCAGCTACCCGACCAACATCCGCGTCGGCACCGTGCGTGCCCGCGGCGGCGGCCGCGGAATCTTCTGCGTCTCCGAGTCCGGCGGCGCCACCATCGACCGGGTCGACATCGCCAACACCGGCAACAACGCCATCCTGATCGAGAACTGCTACGGCGTGACCATCGCGACGGGCGGCGGCACGATCAGCGGTGGCGGTGAGGTGCGGCTCGCCGAGCGCACCTCGTTCCCCGGCAACCGCGACATCGCGCTGCGCAACTTCACCCTGGTGAACAGCCGGATCGTGGAGAACCCCTGCGCGGACAACCTGACCATCAGCAACATCGTGCTGAACAACTCGACGATCCGCCGGTGCTGACCCGGCGGTGAGAACGGCCTCGCCCGGCCGGGGAGATCCCCGGCCGGGCGAGTCGCGTGCGCCCCTGCCGTCAGCGGCGGCCCGAGGCGGTGCCGTAGACCGCTCGGGTCCGTGCCGACACCGCGGTGCCCGGCTCGTGGCCCGGCCGGGTGGCGGTCACCCGTACCGACAGCCGCCTGCCGAGGTCCGCCGTGGTCGGGATGTACCGCGCGTCGGTGGCACCGGCGATCTCGACCCCGTCCCGCAGCCACTGGTACGAGTAGGTCAGACCGCGCAGGTCCCAGGTACCCGTGGTGGCGGTGAGCGGCTGGCCGACCCGGGCGGAACCACCCACGACCGGCAGCGTCCTCGCCGCCGGGCCCACCGCCAGCACCTCGAGGACCCCCTCGGCACCGGTGTTGCCCGCCACGTCCACCGCCCGGTAGCGCACGGAGTGCGCCCTGCCGTCCAGGGAGACCGGGGCCGTCCAGGTGGTCCACGCCCCAGCGTCGATCCGGTACTCCAGGCGGGCCACGCCGGACTCGCCGTCCTGGCCGGTGACGGTGAGCGTCCGGTCCCGTACCACCGCCTGGGCCGTCGGCGCGGTGTCGTCCACCTTGACCCGCAGCGACCATGCCTCGCTCCAGAACAGGTTGGTGCCCTGCGCCCGGTACTCGATCAGGTGCTGCCCACCGGTCAACGCGACCGGCTCCCGGTACGGGAACCAGCCACCCCCGTCGATCTGGTACTCGACCAGCCGGACCTTCGGGCCGGCGGTGAGCGTCAACGCCGCTCCCTTGCCGTACCACCCGTCGGCACCGGCGGCCGAGACGGTGGCCTTCGGCTGTCCGCCGTCGTAGCGCAGCGGCTCGACGCTGGACAGCGTCGGGACGACCTTCCTGATCGTGCCGTCGGCGTTGAAGTACATCCGGTCGATGGTGGTCTCCCGGTGCGTTCCGTCGCCACCGGGGATCGCGAACCGGTGGTACACGATGTACCAGTCGTCGGTGCCCGGCACCTGGAGCACCGAGTGGTGACCGGTGCCGAGGATGCCCTGGCCGGGGTCCTTGGTGAGGATCTCGCCCTTGCTGGTGAACGGGCCCATCGGGCTGGTCCCGACGCCGTAGCCGACCCGGTAGTTCTCGCTGCGCGTGTCGTCGATCGACCAGGACAGGTAGTAGGTGCCGTCACGCTTGTGCATGAACAGGCCCTCACGGAAGCCCGTCAGGCCGGTCAGCTGCACCCGCTTGCTGACGTCGTACGAGATCATGTCGTCGTTCAGCGGCACCACGTACGGGGTGCCGTTGCCCCAGTACAGGTAGCTCTTGCCGTCGTCGTCGGTGAAGACGGCCGGGTCGATCTGCTGGGCGCCGTTGTAGTCGGCCTTGCTGACCAGCGGCTTGCCCAGCGGGTCGACGAACGGCCCGAGCGGGGAGTCGGCGACGGCGACGCCGATGTTCTGCTGGGCGGAGAAGTAGAAGTAGTACTTCCCGTTCTTCTCGATCGCGGCGGGCGCCCAGGCGTTGGTGTCCGCCCAGGAGATGTCGGGCCCGAGGTCGAGGATCGTGTCATGCTCGGTCCAGTCGACCAGGTTACGGCTGGACCAGACCTTGAACTTCGTGCCGCTCCAGCCGGGGAACCCGTCGGTGGTGGCGTAGATGTAGTAGGTCTCGCCGAACCGGACGATGTTCGGGTCGGCGTTGAGCCCGGGCAGTACCGGCGAGCGCATCTGCACCGCCTTGACGGTCCACTCGCGGGTCTCTCCCGAGTCGCTGGTGACGGTGAGCGTCACCGGCGAGGAGTAGTCCCGCGTCCCACCCGGGCTGACCGTCGAGGTGGCGGCCACCACGTAGGTCGGTGCCAGCTTCGTCAGGTCGGTGCCCGGCTTCACCGGCAGGGTGATGGTGCTCGTCGCGGCGTCGATGATCGCGGGAACCTTGAGGCTGTCGAGCTGGACGGCCACCACGCTGGTGCCGTTGGCCCCGAGCCCGGCGACCTCGGCGTCGGACAGCGCCCGGTTGTAGATCGAGAAGTCCCGCACCCGGCCCTTGAGGTACCGGTCGGCGGTGTACTGGGAACGGCCGATGTAGTTGGCCGTGGTCCGGCCGCCGCCGATGTCCCCGGGCTTGTTGGTCACGTCGGTCTTCTCGGCGACCCGCACGCCGTCCAGGTAGAGCCGGGCGGTGCCGGCCGAGTTCAGGGTGTACGTGAGGGTCTTCCACACTCCGCGCGGCACGGCGCTGCCATTGGTGATCGTCTGCTCGCCGGTCCAGTTGCTCAGGCTGATGCCGGTCCGGTAGTTGTTACCGGTGGTGAAGAGGTAGCCGTTGCCCACGCCCTCGGAGTCGGTGTTGCCCAGACCCCAGACGAAGTACGGGGTGGCCTGGTCGCTGGCGATGTTGACGTCCATCGACACGGTGATCTCGTCGAGTCCGGCCATGATGTTGTCGGGCAGGTCGACGTGACCGTTGGTGCCGCCGAGGGCGAGGCTGCCGCCACTCCAGGTGGCGTCGCCGGCCAACTTCGCGTCGTAGCCGTTGCCGGAGGCGTCGGTGACCGTGGTGCCGGCGTCCTGGTCGAGCGGGTAGTGGGCCACCACGCCCTGCGGGTTGGCGCGCACCGGCGGGGGCGCGTCGTTGAGAGCGTCGAGTTCCTTCTTGGTGACCGGGATGACCGTGCCGTGGCGGGGGCTGGCGGGCAGCTTGTAGCTCGCCGGCACCTTCCAGTCCGGGTTCTCCAGGTCGTTGGTGCCCAGCGGGATGTAGCCGCGGCCGCCGTACTCGTCGACGAAGAGGTAGTACTGCGAACCCGAGGTGTCACCCGGGTTGGCCTTGAACACCGTCGGGCCCTCGACGGCCGAGGTGCCGGCGTCGCGCCCGATGCACGCGGTGATCCTGGACCAGGCCGGCTTGCCGGGCAGGTCGACGGCGGTCAGCGAGTTCGACTTCTCCTGAATGATGTCGGAGCAACCGGTGCCACCGCCGCCCTCGTCCTTGGTGAACCGGTAGTAGGTGTCGCCCTCACGGATGACGGTGGAGTCGATGCGCGACTCGCCCCGGTCCTGCCAGATCGTGGCCGGGCTGAAGGTGACGAAGTCGCGGGTGGTCGCCGCGAGCATCCGGTTGTAGGTGTTGCCGGTGTGGTTCGGGTCGCTCTCGGCGTACATCTTCGACGCCCAGAAGACCAGGTACTCACCGCGGGCCTCGTCCCAGTACGCCTCCGGCGCCCAGGTGTTGCCGGCGGTGGGCGGCGAGATCAGCACGTGCCGCTGCTCCGACCAGTTGACCAGGTCGGTGGATTCCCAGACCTCCAGGTACCGGCTGCCCTGGCGCTGCGCGACGTCCCAGTTGCCGTTGCGACCGATGGACAGGTCGGTGGCGATGAGGAAGAACCGGTCGCCCTCCGGGCTACGGATCAGGAACGGATCGCGCAGGCCCAGGGTGCCGTACTTCGACTCCAGCTTCGGCTGCCCGCCGTTGAGTTCGGTCCACTGCAGGGCGTTGTTACCCCGGCTGGCCGCGAAGTAGATCTTCTCGCCGGCGATGGAGTTGCCGGTGAAGTAGCTGAACGCGTAGCCCGCGTAGGGGGCGGGCGCGGGCAGTTCGCGGACGGTCAGCTCGATCGCCCGCTCTGCGGTCGCGGCGCCGACGGTCACGGTGGCGGTGACCGTGACCTTCACGTCGCCCGCGCCGTGGGCGGGACGCGTGACCACGCCGTCCGGGGTGACGACCGCGGGACTGGCCGAGCGCCAGCTGACTGTTGCTCCGTGCAGCCCGGTGGTGGGCATGGTCAGGTTGCCGCGCACGTCGTCGGCGTGCACCAGGGACAGCCCGGCGGCGGCGGCCTCGGCACGGGTCTGGTCCGACTCGCTCGGCAACACCGTCGCGGTGAACGTCTTCGTGCCGCTGGAGCCGCCCCGGGTGAGGGTGGCGGTCAGGGTGACCGTCGCCGGCCCGGCGGCCGGGGTGGGTCGGTTCACCACGCCGGTCGGGCTGATCGTGCCCGGCGCGCTGGAGGACCAGGCGATCGTGGAGCCGTACGTGCCGGTGCTCGGAAGAGTGAGGTTGCCGGTCACCGCCGAGAGGTCACCGAGGTCCAGCGCGGCGACGTCGCCATCGACGCGGGTGGCGTCGGGCAGCGCGATCGCGGCCACCTCGTCGGCGTCAAGCGCCCGGTCGTAGATGCGGAAGTTCGCCACCTGGCCCTTGAGAAGGCGGTCGACCGCGTAGTTGGACTTCCCGAGGTTGTTGTTGGTCGTGGTGCCGTTACCGACGGCGCTGGGCAACACGGTGACGGCGGTGTTCCGGCCGACCTGCACGCCGTCCTCGTAGAGGGTGCCGGTGGTGCCGGTCTGCGTGTAGGTGACCGACTTCCAGACCCCACGGGTGAGGTTGGCGCCCTTGCTGGTCACCTTCTCACCGGACCAGTTGGTCGTGGTGATGCCGGCCCGGAAGGCGTCGCCGCTGCTGAACAGGTAGCCGGTGCCGGAGCCGGAGGTGGCGGAGTTGCCGAGGCCCCAGATGAAGTACGGGGCCTGTTGTGTCGGGTCGAGGTAGACGTCGACCGCGACAGTGATGGAGGACAGTCCGGCCAACAGGTTGTTCGGCAGCTTGACGTGGTCGTCGACCCCGTCGAGTCGCAGGCCGCCGCCCGTCCAGGTGCCGCCGCCGACCAGGGTGCCGTTGTTGCCGCGGCCGGAGGTGTCGGTGACCGTGCTGCCGGTCGTCTGTTTCAGGTCGTAGCGCAGCAGCAGGCCGTCGGTCACGTCAGCGGTGGCGGCCGTCGCCGTCCCGGCGGGGAGCAGCGCGGCGAAGAGGCTGAGAACCACACCGGCCGTGAGTGGACGGAACCGGCGAAGGGACAAAGCACGGGGAGCGGGGGAGGGTCGCGGGGCCCGGGGGACGGCTGATCGCATAGATGAATCCCTCACGTCGGGGATGTGAGCGTTAACAAACAGGAATTGTTAACGCAACAAATCAACCGAGTCAAGGATCCGAACGTTTCCTTTCCGCTGCGTAGGGGCGTGCTCACTCACTCCGGGACAGCAGGGTCGCCGCTCAGCGCGGCAGGGCGGCACTGCTGGCCCGGGCCACCAGCATCGGCGGGACAGCCGGCCGGGTGATGCCGGAGACGGTCGCGTCGGTGTCGAGCAGCTCCAGCAGCGTCGCCACGCACCGGCGACCCACCTCGTCGAAGTCCTGCCGGATGGTGGTCAGCGGCGGCGACAGGTACTCGGCCTCCGGGATGTCGTCGAACCCCACCACGCTGACGTCGTCGGGCACTCGCCGGCCCCGCTGATGCAGGGCGCTCAGCAGGCCCAGCGCCTGGTGGTCGTTGGCGCAGAACACCGCCGTGACGTCCGGTCGGTCGGCCAGGGAGAGCCCGATCTCGTACCCGGAGCGAGGGCTCCAGTCGCCGACGAGAACCGGCGGCACCGGCCGACCGGCCGCGTCCAGCGCCTGCCGCCAGCCCTCGACCCGGGCGCGTGCCTCCAGCCAGTCGCGGGGGCCACCGATGTGCCAGACCGTCTCGTGCCGCAGACCGAGCAGATGCTCCACGGCCAACCGCGCCCCGGTCATCTGGTCCACCGAGATGCTGGGCAGCACCCCCGCTCCCCCGCCGGCCTCGACCACCACGGCGGGCACCCCGGTGGGCAGCCCGTGCACCGCGATGGCCGCCGTCATCAACGGCGCGATGATGACCACCCCGGCCACCGACTGCTCGGTGAGGGCGTCGATCGCCGCCGTCATCCCGGCCCGGTCCAGCTGCTCCAGCGCCACGATGCTGATGCCGTAGCCGGCGGCCCGGGCGGCACGCTCCACTCCGAGCAGGGTGGCCGCCGGACCGTAGAGGATGGTGTCGAAGCTGATCACCCCGATCACCCGGGACCGGCGGCCGGCCAGCCCCCGGGCCAGCGCGTTGGGGCGGTAGTTGAGCTGGTGCACGGCGCGCAGCACCCGCTCACGGGTCTCCTGCCGGACGCTGGGGTGGTTGTTGAGCACCCGCGACACGGTCTGGTGCGAGACCCCGGCGAGCCGGGCCACGTCGCTCATCACCGCGACCCGTGTACCCGGCTGCTGGCCCATGGCTGCTCCCTCGTGCTCATCGTCGACCGGCGGTGATCACGCCGGCCAGCCGGATCGACAACCGCCACCGGTGACGGCGGTGTCGATCCGCGGTACCGCGGGCGATGGCCGACGCGGCCCCGGTGCCAGGGGGACACGTCAGCCACCGCCCATGCGGCGCGGCGGTCAGAAGCCGCGCGCCAACCGGTAGTAGGCCTGGTTCCACCGCAGTTCGTCGGCGAGCCGCCGGGTGGTCGTGTCCGCGTCGATGACCACCAGCTCGGTGGAAACCATCTCGGACAGGTCGTACAGCTCCTCGACCCCGATCGCCTGGGACAGGACGGTGTGGTGCGGTGCGCCGGCGGTGAGCCACGCCTCCGCCGACCGGGGCAGGTCCGGACGCGGCCGCCACACGGCCCGGGCCACCGGCAGCTTCGGCAGCGGGTGCGGCGGGGTGACCACGTCGATCTCGTTGGCGACCAGCCGGAACCGCTCCCCCATGTCGGCCAGGCCGAGCACCACGGCCGGGCCGGCCTGGGCGTCGAAGACCATCCGCACCGGGTCCTCCCGGCCGCCGATGCCCAGCGGGTGGATCTCCACGTTCGGGGTGTCCGCGGCGATGGTCGGGCACACCTCCAGCATGTGCGCGCCGAGGACCACCTCCTGCCCCGGGGTGAGGTCGTAGGTGTAGTCCTCCATGAAGGACGTGCCGCCGGTGGTGCCGACCGACATCGCCTTCAGGGTGCGGACCAGCACCGAGGTCTTCCAGTCCCCCTCGCCGCCGAAGCCGTAGCCGTCGGCCATCAGCCGCTGCACGGCGATGCCGGGCAGCTGGCGCAGGCCGCCGAGGTCCTCGAAGTTGGTGGTGAAGGCCCGGAACCCGCCGGCGTCGAGGAACTCGCGCAGCCCCGCCTCGATCCGGGCCGCGTAGCGCAGGGAGTCGTGCCGTTCCCCGCCCGCACGCAGCTCGGGCACCAGCCGGTAGCTGTCGTCGTACTCCTTGACCAACTCGTCGACGCGGGCGTCCGCGACGGCGTCGACCGCCGCGACCAGGTCGTTGACGCCGTAGGTGTTGACCGAGACGCCGAAGCGCAGCTCCGCCTCAACCTTGTCGCCCTCGGTCACTGCCACGTCGCGCATGTTGTCGCCGAAGCGGGCCAGCCGCAGCGACCGCATCTCGGCGTGCCCGACCGCGGCCCGGACCCAGGCTGCGATCCGGGCGGTGACCTGCGGGTTGCTCACGTGGCCGGCGACGGTCTTGCGGGCCACCCCGAGCCGGGTCTGCACGAACCCGAACTCCCGGTCGCCGTGCGCGGCCTGGTTGAGATTCATGAAGTCCATGTCGATCTCGGACCAGGGCAGTGCCACGTTGGCCTGGGTGTGCAGGTGCAGCAGCGGGGTACGCAGCGAGTCCAGGCCGGAGATCCACATCTTCGCGGGGGAGAAGGTGTGCATCCAGGCGATCACCCCGACCGCGCCCTGGACGGCGGCGTCGCGGCAGACCGCCAGGATCTCGGCACTGGAGGTGAGCACCGGCTTCCACACGACCCGGGCGGGGATGGCGGGGTCGGCGTCGAGCCGCGCGGCGATCTGCCGGGACTGCTCGGCCACCTGCTGCAGGGTCTCCGGGCCGTACAGACCCTGGCTCCCGGTCAGGAACCAGACCTCGGGGGCCGGCGATGGGTCAGTCATGGGAGTTGCCTTCCGGGGTAACGGTCGGGGTCACTTCTTGCGGATGCCGACGAGACGCTGGAGCAGGATGAAGGCGAACAGCAGCGCCCCGATCACGATCTTGGTCCACCACGAGCTGAGGCTGCCGTCGAAGGTGATCAGCGTCTGGATCACGCCGAGCACCAGGACGCCCAGCACGGTGCCGAACACGTAGCCCGAGCCACCGGTCAGCAGGGTGCCACCGATGACCACCGCGGCGATCACGTCCAACTCCATGCCGATGGCGATCAGCGGCGCACCGGAGAGGGTGTAGAAGGAGAGCAGGATGCCACCGATCGCGGAACAGAGCCCGCTGATCGTGTAGACGGCGATCTTCGTACGCCCCACCGGCAGGCCCATCAGCAGAGCCGACTGCGGGTTGCCACCGATGGCGTACACGTTGCGGCCCAGCCGGGTGTACGCCAGCGCGAACGCCGCCACCGCGACCACCGCCAGGGCGATCAACACGCTGACCGAGACGAAGTTCTCGCCGAGCCGGATGCGTTCCTGGGCCGCCGAGGTCCAGAACCCGTCGGTGATCGGGATCGACGTCGAACTGATCCAGGTGCACATGCCCCGGGCGAAGAACATGCCGGCCAGGGTGACGATGAACGGTTGGATGTCGAAGTAATGGATGACGCAGCCCATCGCGAACCCCAGCACCGGGCCGATCAGCAGCGCGATCACCAGCACCAACGCGGGATTCATCCCGTCGCGCAGCAGTGACGCGGAGACCATCGCGGTCATCGCCACCACCGAACCGACCGACAGGTCGATGCCGCCGGTGAGGATCACGAAGGTCATCCCCACCGCGACGACGAGCAGGAAGCCGTTGTCGATGAAGATGTTGAAGATGACCTGGATGTTGGAGAAGGCGCGGTACTGCGCGACGCCGACGCCGTACATGACGAGCAGCAGGACGAAGGTGGCCAGCACCGGCACGTGCCGTTGCGGCACCCGCCACCAGGCCCGGTCGGCGCGTACGGCCAGTGGTGTGGTGGTCATGCCGGGACCTGCTCCTTCTGCTTCTCGGCGGTCGGCGCCGGGGGCGGGGGCGGTGCCAGGGTCCGCTTCCGGCGGAACCGGGCGCGGAACGCCGGGGCCTGGATGAGGCAGACCGCGATCACCACCACGGCCTTGAACAGCAGCGCCGTCTGCGGGTCGATGTTCATCGCGTACACCGAGGTGGTCAGGGTCTGGATGATCAGCGCGCCGACGATGGTGCCGCTGAGGTAGAACCGGCCGCCGGCCAGCGAGGTGCCGCCGATGACCACGGCCAGGATCGCGTCGAGCTCCACCCAGAGGCCGGCGGCGTTGCCGTCGGCGCTGGAGACGTTCGCGGTCATCATGAACCCGGCGATCGCCGCGCAGGCCGCGCTCACCACGTACACCAGGAGGGTGATCCGCCGGGAGCGGATGCCGGCCAGCCGGCTGGCCTCGGCGTTGCCGCCGACCGACTCGATGATCATGCCGAGCGCGGTACGCCGGGTCAGCACCGCCACGATCACCGCCACCACCAGGGCGATGATGATCGCGAACGGCAGGGTGAGCAGGTGCCCCACCCCGATCGTCTTGTACGGCTCGCTGTTGATGGTGATGATCTGACCGGAGGTGATCAGCTGGGCCAGGCCACGACCGGCGACCATCAGGATCAGCGTGGCGATGATGGGTTGGATGCCGATCACGGCGACCAGCACCCCGTTCCAGACGCCGAGCACCAGCGCGAGGCCGAACGCGATGGCCAGCGCCGTGAACACGCCGCCGAGGCTGTTCTGGTCGGGTTGCTCGCTGATCCAGAGGCAGGCCACCGCGCCGCTGACCGCGACCACGGAGCCCACCGACAGGTCGATGCCGCCGGTCGCAATGACCAGGGACATGCCCAACGCCACCAGGATGAGCGGCGCGCTGAGCCGGACAATGTCGATCAGGCTGCCGTACAGGTGACCGTTCTTCAGTTCGACCGACAGGAAGCTCGGCCGGTACACGGTGTTGGCCACCAGCAGCACGACCAGCATCACCAACGGCCAGAACAGCCGGTGGCCGGTAACCGGCGCGAGGCGCGCCTTGACTGTGCTCATGCCTTCTCCAACCCTTCCTGCCGGGCGCCACTGGCGATGGCCCGCATGACGCGGTCGGCGTCGAGGGATTCGTCGTTGGTGAGCTGGGCGACGAGCTGCCGGTCCCGCATCACGGCGACCTTGTGGCTGAGCCGCAGCACCTCCTCCAGCTCCGCGGAGATGAACAGCACCGCCATGCCGCCGTCGGAGAGCTGCGCCACCAGGCGCTGGATCTCGGTCTTCGCGCCGATGTCGATGCCCCGGGTCGGTTCGTCCAGGATCAGCAGCCGCGGCTCGGTGATCAGCCAGCGGGCCAGCAGCACCTTCTGCTGGTTGCCGCCGGAGAGGTTGCGCACCGGTCTTTCCGGGTCGGCCGGACGGATGCTCAGCGCCTCGATCCAGCGCTGCACCAGCTCGTCCTGCTTGCGCCGGGGCACCGGCCGCAGCCAGCCCCGGGCGGCCTGCATGGCCAGGATGATGTTCTCCCGCACCGACAGCTCGCCGATCAGGCCCTCGGTGCGGCGGTTCTCGGAGCAGAAGGCGATGTCGCGGTCGATCGCGGCGATCGGGTTGCGGATCGCCACGGGCTTGCCGTCGACGACCAGCTGCCCCTTGTCGGCGCGGTCCGCGCCGAAGAAGAGCCGCGCCACCTCGGTACGACCCGAACCGAGCAGGCCGGCCATGCCGACCACCTCACCGGCGTGGATGGTCAGGCTGAACGGCGCCACCGCGCCGCTGCGCCCGAGCCCGTCGGCCTCGACCAGCGGGCTGCCCTCGGCCACCCTGGCCGGATCCTTGCCGGCCTCGGAGTCGAGCTGCTCCAACGCGTCGAGTTCCTTGCCGATCATCTTCTCGACCAGGGCGAGCTGGGGCAGGTCGGCGGTGAGGTACTCGCCGACCAGGCGACCGTTGCGCAGCACGGTGATCCGGTCGGCGATGCCGTAGACCTGGTCGAGGAAGTGGGTGACGAAGAGGATCGCGATGCCCTGGTCGCGGAGCTGGCGCATGATCCGCAGCAGCTGCGCGACCTCGTCGGCGTCCAGGCTGGAGGTCGGCTCGTCGAGGATGAGCACCCGGGCCTGCACGTCGACGGCGCGGGCGATGGCCACCATCTGCTGCACCGCCAGCGAGTAGCTGCCGAGCAGCTCACTGACGTCGATGTGCAGGTCGAGGCGGGCCAGCGCCTCCTGTGCCTGGCGCCGCATCTGGCGCCAGTTGATCGCGCCGCCTCGGCGCGGCTCGCGGCCGATGAAGATGTTCTCCGCCACCGACAGGTTGGTGCAGAGGTTGACCTCCTGGTACACGGTGCTCACGCCGGCCGCGGCGGCCTGCATCGGCCCGGTGAAGGAGACCTGGGTGCCGTCGAGGGTGATGGTGCCGGCGTCCGTGCCGTAGACGCCGGTCAGCACCTTGATCAAAGTGGATTTGCCGGCGCCGTTCTCGCCCATCAGGGCGTGGACCTCACCGGGGAAGAGCCGGAAGTCGACGCCGTCGAGGGCCCGTACTCCCGGGAAGTGTTTGCTGATCGCGGTCATCGTCAGGACCGGATGCCTCTGCGACATCCCACCAGACCTTTCGTGGTGTGCGGCGGTGCGGGACGGGTGCGACCGCCCGTGGCGGACGCGGTCCGTCGGCGCGTGCGGCGCGGGAGGCGGTCGGGCCGGTGGTGTCGTCGACACCACCGGCCCGACGCCGTCACGGCGAGGATTCGCCGCCCGGGGACGCCGCGTGGGGACGCGGCGGGCCGGTCAGTACTTGCGGGTGGGCAGGGCGGCCTTCGCCTGCTCCTGGGTGAACGTGGTCTCCTCGGTCTCGACGCGGACGGGGACCTCCTCGCCGGCCTTGACCTTCTTCACCAGCTCCATCAGCTGAGGGCCGAGCAGCGGGCTGCACTCCGCGATGAAGTTGAACTTCCCGTCGGCGAGGGCCTGCATGCCGTCCTTGACCGCGTCGATGGTGATGATGGTGATGTCCTTGCCCGGCACCTTGCCGGCCGCGGTGATCGCCTCGAGCGCGCCCAGGCCCATGTCGTCGTTGTGCGCGAAGAGCACGTCGATCTTCGGGTTGGCCTTCAGGAACTGCTCCATGACCTGCTTGCCGCCGGCCCGGGTGAAGTCACCGCTCTGCGAGGCGACGACCTTCAGGTTCGGGTTGGCGGCGATCGCCTCGGCGAAGCCCTTCTTGCGGTCGTTGGCCGGCGCCGAGCCGGTGGTGCCCTGCAGCTCGACGATGTTCACCGGACCGGTCGCGGTTTGCTTCTCCTTGACCAGCCACTCACCGGCGAGGCGGCCCTCCTTGACGAAGTCCGAGCCGATGAAGGTCTTGTAGAGGCTCTTGTCGGCCGAGTCGACGGCGCGGTCGGTCAGGATCACCGGGATCTTGGCGTCCTTGGCCTCCTTGAGCACGGTGTCCCAGCCGGACTCCACCACCGGCGAGAAGGCGATCACGTCGACCTTCTGCTGGATGAAGTTACGGATCGCCTTGATCTGGTTCTCCTGCTTCTGCTGGGCGTCGTCGAACTTCAGCTCGATCCCGGCCTCCGCAGCGGCCTCCTTGATCGAGGTGGTGTTCGCGGTACGCCAGCCGCTCTCCGCGCCGACCTGGGAGAAACCGAGGACGATCTTGCCGTCGCCGCCACCGGCGCTGTCGCCGGTGTCGCTGTTGCCGCAGGCGGTCAGACCGCCGGCCAGCAGGCCCGCGGCGAGCAGCGCGCCGAGGCTGCGACGGGTGAGGGTGGTGCGGGTCATGTGATGACTCCTTTGGGGGTGAGGGTGGAACCACCGGCCCCGGGCGTTACGGCACGCCGGACGACGGGATCGGTGGGTGGTGCGGTGGTGCGTCGGGCCGGTCAACCCCTTGGGGGTGGGTCCGGCCGGCCCGACCTGGGCCGGGTCAGGACTTCGCGGAACCGGAGCCCGGCTGGCCGTAGACGTTCTGGTAGCGGTCGTAGAGTGAGTCGATGTCGGCCTGGGCCATCGGCACCGGGGTGCCGAGCGTCCGGGCCAGGTGGGCGGTGCGTGCCACGTCCTCGCACATCACCGCGGCCTTCACCGCGGCGCGGGCGTCCTTGCCGATGGTGAAGACGCCGTGGTTGCGCATCAGCACCGCCGGGGAGCGGTGCCCGGACAGGGTGGCCACGATCCCCTTGCCGATGTCGTCACCGCCGATGAGCGCGAAGGGACCCACCGGGATCTCTCCGCCGAACTCGTCGGCCTGGGCGGTGAGGTGACACGGGATGGACTCCCCGCACGCCGCCCAGGCGGTGGCGTAGTTGCTGTGCGTGTGCACCACGCCGCCCACCTCCGGCATCGCCCGGTAGACGTAGGCGTGCGCGGCGGTGTCGCTGGACGGGGAGAGGTCCCCGTCGACCACGACCCCGTCGAGGTCGCAGACGATCATGTTGTCGGCTCGCAGGTCGTCGTAGGAGACCCCGCTTGGCTTGATCACCATCAGGTCGTGGCCGGGCACCCGGGCCGAGACGTTCCCGGCCGTCCAGGCGACGAGCTGGTAACGGACCAGCTCGGCGTGCAGGGCAGCCACGGTCTGGCGCAGCTGGGTCACCTCGGCGGGCAACGTGCGGCTCATGCCGACACCTCCAGGGGGTTCGCCGCCGGTACGACCGGCGTGGGCTCGGCCGCCCCGGGGGCGGCGTCCGCGGGGTCGGCCGCGCCGCGGGCGGCGTTGCGGATGGCGCGCAGGCGCAGCAGCGTCTCGTCGCCGCCGCGTCCGAAGTGGTCGTGCAGCCGGCGGTACTCGGCGTACAGGGCGTCGTAGGCGCGGGCCCGCTCCGGGTCGGGCCGGTAGACGTCCCGGTCGACCCGGCCCATCACCGCCGACGCCGCGGCCACGTCGGGGTACGCCCCGGCGGCCACCGCCGCGTGGATCGCCGAACCGAGCGCCGGCCCCTGCGCCGAGCCGATGATGCCCAGCGGGCGCTGGGTGACGTCGGCGTAGATCTGCATCAGCAGCTCGTTCTTGGTCAGGCCACCGGCGACGATCACCTCATCCACCGGCACGCCCGCCTCGGCGAACGCCTCGATGATCATCCGGGTGCCGTACGCGGTCGACTCCAGCAACGCCCGGTAGACGTCCGGCGGCCGGGTGGCCAGGGTGAGGCCGACGATCACGCCGCTGAGGTGGTGGTTGACCAGCAGCGAGCGGTTGCCGTTCCACCAGTCGAGCGCGACCAGGCCGTGCGCGCCGACGGGCTGGGCGGCGGCGGCCGCGGTCAGCTCCTCGTGGGAGGCCCAGCCGGCAGGTGCGGCGTGCTCGACGAACCAGCCGAAGATGTCGCCGACACCGCTCTGTCCGGCCTCGTAGCCCCAGGCGCCGGCGCTGATCCCGCCGTCGACCACGCCGCACATGCCGGCCACCTCCGCCACCTTCGCGCCGTTGACGACGTGGCAGGTGGAGGTGCCCATGATGGCCACCAGCCGGCCCGGCTCGATGGCCTGGGCGGAGGCGGCGGTGACATGGGCGTCGACGTTGCCGACCGCCACCGCGATGCCCTCGGGCAGACCGGTCCAGGCGGCGGCCTGCGCGGTGAGCCCGCCGGCCCGGTCGCCCAGCGGCGCCAGCGGGCCGTCGATCTTGGCGACGAAGTCGGCGAAGTCGGGGTTCAGCGCGGCGAGGTAGTCGCGCGACGGGTACCTGCCGTCCTGACGGATGCCCTTGTATCCGGCGGTGCAGACGTTGCGGGTCTCGACACCGCAGAGCTGCCAGACGATCCAGTCGGCGGCCTCGATCCACCGCTCGGCCCGGGCGTAGACCTCCGGGTCCTCCTCCAGCAGCTGCAGGCCCTTGGCGTACTGCCACTCGGCGGAGATCTTGCCGCCGTAGCGGCCGATCCACGGCTCGCCGCGTTCGTGGGCGAGGGCGTTGATCCGGTCGGCCTGCCCCTGCGCGGCGTGGTGCTTCCACAGCTTCACCCAGGCGTGCGGCCGGGTGCGCAGCTCGGGCAGCTCGCACAGCGGGGTGCCGTCGGCCAGGGTGGGCAGCACGGTGCAGGCGGTGAAGTCGATGCCGATGCCGATCACCCGCGCCGGGTCGACGCCGCTGGCGGCCAGTGCGGCCGGGACGGCCTGCCGGAGCACCTCGCGGTAGTCGTCCGGGTCCTGCAGGGCCCAGTCCGCCGGCAGTTGCTGGCCGTCGGCGGCGGTGAGGGTCCGCTCCATCACCGCGTGGCGGTATTCGTGCACCGCCGTGCCCAGTTCGGCACCGTCGGCGACCCGCACCACCAGCGCCCGGCCGGACAACGTGCCGTAGTCGACGCCGACGACGTACTGGTCCTGGGGTCCTGCGCCTACGTCCATGAAACATCCTCCGCTCACCTGCTGGGGCACAGTGTTAGCGCTCACATCGCCTCCGGTCAAGACACGTCTGAAACATCTTCGACACCGACGCCTGCCCGTGGGGTCGACCGAGCGCCGCGAACGGGCACGACAGCCGCCCCTCACCTGGGTCGACGAGCACCATCGCGCTGACCGGAGGCCTTCTCTAACGATCCGGTCACGGCACGGTGAGACCGGTGCACGCCACCGTGCCCCCGCGCCGCGACCCGGCAGCCGCCACGGTATTGACCGACGGAGATGCGACCGTGATACTCGCTTCCTGTTAGCGCTCACATCAAAGGCACCCACAACACCCATCGGGTACGAACCACCGCCACGCGACCCCGACGTCCGGCACGACGCTCAGGAGGCACCTTGTTCCGACCACAACCGCTGTTCGCGGCGGCGACCGCCGCGATGGTGGCCGTCACCCTCACCACGGCGGCCCCCGGAGCAGCCCGCGAACCGGCCCCGCAGCCGGAATACACCGTCACGGTCGACCCCGCCGTCCCCGGCGTCGCCATCAACGACGCCCACTACGGGGTGTTCTTCGAAGACATCAACTACGCCGCCGATGGTGGCCTCTACGCGGAACTGGTCCGCAACCGGTCCTTCGAGTTCCTGCCCAGGGACCACTCGTCGTTCACCGGGATGACCGCCTGGACGCCGAGCGCCACCGACGGCGGCGCCGGCACCGCGACCACGGTCGACGACGCCCTCCGCCTCAACGACCGCAACCGTACCTACCTGCGGCTGGACCTGGCCAACAGCGGCGGAGGCCGCTTCGGGGTCACCAACGCCGGCTGGAACAAGGGGGTGGCCCTGACCGCCGGAGCCCGGTACGACTTCTCGGTCTGGGCCCGCACCAGGGCTCCCCGGGGCACCGCGCTCTCGGTCACCCTGCACGACGCCGCCGGTGAACCCCTCGCCGCACCGCTGACCGTGATCGTGCGCGGTGACAAGTGGACGCAGTACAAGGGAACCCTGCGTGCCGCCCGCACCACCGACGCCGCCCGGCTGTCGGTCCGCGGCTCCGGCACCGGCACGCTGCGCCTCGACATGGTCTCGCTGTTCCCCCGGGACACTTTCCGGGGCCGCCCCAACGGCCTGCGCCGGGACCTCGCGGAGAAGATCGCCGCGCTGAAGCCCGGCTTCGTCCGCTTCCCCGGCGGCTGCCTGGTGAACACCAACAGCATGGCCGGCTACGACGCCGCCTCCAACTGGGAGCGGGCCCGGTCGTACCAGTGGAAGGACACCGTCGGTCCGATCGAGACGCGGGCCACCAACGCCAACTTCTGGGGCTACAACCAGTCGTACGGCCTGGGCTACTTCGAGTACTTCCAGTTCGCCGAGGACATCGGCGCGATGCCCCTGCCGGTGCTGCCGGCCCTGGTCACCGGCTGCGGGCAGAACCGCGCCACCAACGACGAGGCGCTGCTGCGCCGGCACATCCAGGACGCCCTCGACCTGATCGAGTTCGCCACCGGCCCGACCACCTCGACCTGGGGCGCGGTGCGCGCCTCCATGGGGCACCCCGAGCCGTTCCGGCTCACCCACGTCGCGGTCGGCAACGAGGAGAACCTGCCGGACGCCTACTTCGCCAACTTCCAGCGGTTCCGCGCCGCGATCGAGGCCGCCCACCCGCAGATCACCGTGATCGGCAACTCCGGCCCCGACGACCAGGGCGCCACCTTCGACCGGCTGTGGGAACTCAACCGCGCCGCCGGCGTCGAGATGGTCGACGAGCACTACTACAACAGCCCGGCCTGGTTCCTGCAGAACAACACCCGCTACGACTCCTACGACCGCAACGGCCCGAAGGTGTTCCTCGGCGAGTACGCCTCACAGGACAACAAGCTGTTCAACGCGCTGGCCGAGGCGTCGTACATGACCGGACTGGAGCGCAACGCCGACGTGGTGCGGATGGCCGCGTACGCGCCGCTGCTGGCCAACATCGACCACGTCCAGTGGCGGCCAGACATGATCTGGTTCGACAACGACGAGTCCTGGGGCTCCACCAGCTACCAGGTGCAGAAGCTGTTCATGAACAACGTCGGCGACCGCACCGTGCCGAGCCGGGTCACCGGCCCCACCGCCGAGCCGACGGCGATCACCGGAGCGATCGGACTGTCCACCTGGGCCACCTCCGCCACCTACGACGACGTCCGGGTGACCACCCCCGACGGAACCGTGCTGTTCGCCGACGACTTCTCCGCCGGGGCCGGAGCCTGGACGCCGCTGGCCAACCGGGGCAGCTGGTCGGTGGTGGACGGGGCGTACGTCCAGTCCGACACCGGCGCCCAGGACACCCTGGTCAAGGCCGCCGACGTCAGCGCCGGCGACTACGACCTGACGTTGACGGCGCGCAAGAACGCCGGCGCGGAGGGCTTCCTCATCGCGTTCGGCGTGAAGGACTCCGGCAACTTCTACTGGTGGAACCTCGGCGGCTGGAACAACACCCAGGGCGCGGTGGAGAAGGCCACCGGCGGCGCGAAGGAGACCCTGCTCGCCAAGCCCAACAGCATCACCACCGGCACCACGTACGACATCCGGATCCAGGTCCGGGGCACCAGGGTGACGCTACTGCTCAACGGCCAGGTGTGGGGCAGCTTCACCGACGACCGGGTGACCCGGCCGTTCACCCAGGTCGTCACCCGCGACGACGCCACCGGCGAGCTGATCGTCAAGGTCGTCAACGCGCAGGACAAGCCGGCCGTGACCCGGGTCGACCTGGGCGGGTTGGCGGTGGCCGACACCGCCCGGGCGACCGTGATCAGCGGCGACCCCGGCGAGGCGAACACCCGGACGGCGGAGCCGATCCAACCGGTCACCAGCGACCTGCGCGGGATCAGTGGCGACTTCGTCCACACCTTCCCGGCGAACTCCGTCACCTTCCTGCGCATCCGGACCAAGTGAGGCACCACATGACGTACGCGTTGAGCCGGCGTAACCTGCTGCGCGGCAGCCTGGGGGTGGCGGCGACCGGCCTGGTCGGCGGGCTCGCCTCCGCGGCCACCGCCGCTCCCGCCGCCCCGGGGGCCACCACCGC
>NZ_SMJY01000104.1:0-21407 GCF_004348355.1 Micromonospora sp. KC721
GTGGGTGGGCGGACGTCCCGGCTCGGGTCGGCGCCGGCCAGCCCCTCGCGCACCACGAACCGGTGCAGCCCGCGAACCGCCGACGCGGCCCGGGCGGCCGACGACACGGCCAGCGGCGGGTGCCCGTCGTCCCCGGCCCGCAGTCGCGCCAGGTGGGCCTCGACCTGCCCGGCGTCGACGGCGGCCAGGTCGGTCACCCCGGCCGCGGTCAGGGTGTCGAGGTAGCGTGCCAGATCCCGGCGGTACGACGAAAGCGTGTTCGCCGACAGCCCACGCTCGACGGTGAGGTGGTCGAGGTAACCGCGGACGGCACGACGCAGGGCCGGCGCGGGTTCCCCGCCCGCGCCGGCCCGCTGCCGGGTACCGGTCAGCTCAGCACCTCGGCCAGCGGCAGGACGTCCAGTCCGTGCGCCTCGGCGACCGGGCCGTAGACGACCCGCCCGTCGTGGGTGTTCAGGCCCAGCGCCAGCGCCGGGTCGCTGCGCAGCGCCTGCCGCCAACCGTGGTCGGCCAGCTCCAGGGCGTACGGCAGGGTGACGTTGGTCAGCGCGTAGGTGCTGGTGTTCGGCACCGCGCCGGGCATGTTCGCCACGCAGTAGAAGATCGATTCGTGCACCCGGTAGACCGGGTCGGCGTGCGTGGTGGGGCGCGAGTCCTCGAAGCAGCCGCCTTGGTCGATGGCGATGTCGACGAGCACGCTGCCCGGCTTCATCCGGCTCACCAACTCGTTGGAGATCAGCTTCGGGGCCTTCGCGCCGGGCACCAGCACCGCGCCGATGACCAGGTCCGCGTCGAGCACCGCCCGCTCGATCTCGTACGCGTTGGAGGCGATGGTCTGCAGATGACCCCGGTAGATGGCGTCGGCCTGACGCAGCCTGGCCACGTTCTTGTCCAGCAGCAGCACCTCGGACTGCAGGCCCAGCGCGATGGCGGCGGCGTTCATGCCGGACACGCCCGCGCCGATGACCACGGTCTTGGCCGCGTACACGCCGGAGACGCCGCCGGGCAGCACACCCCGCCCACCGCCGGTCCGCATCATGTAGAAGGCGCCCACCTGGGGGGCGAGCCGGCCGGCGACCTCGGACATCGGGGCGAGCAGCGGCAGCGACCGGTCGGGCAGCTCGACGGTCTCGTACGCGATCCCGGTGACCCGGCGGTCGACCAGCGCGTCGGTGCACTCCTTCGAGGCGGCCAGGTGCAGGTAGGTGAAGAGCACCTGGCCGGCGCGCATCCGGTGGTACTCCTCGGCGACCGGCTCCTTGACCTTGAGCACCAGCTCCGCGGTGTCCCACACCTCGTCCGCACCGGCCAGGATCTTGGCACCGGCGGCGGCGAACTCGTCGTCGCCGATGCTCGACCCGAGGCCGGCACCGGACTCGACGAAGACCTGGTGGCCGTGGCGGACGAACTCGTTGACGCCCGCCGGCGTGATCGCCACGCGGTACTCGTGGTTCTTGACCTCGCGTGGGATTCCGACCTTCACGATCAGACACCTCTCTCCGGGGCTACTCGTCCCCGACTGCGCGGCCCCGCCTCCGGCCCCGTTGCCGGCGCGGTCGACCGGTCCCGCCGGCGGCAGTCTAGGCGTGCCCGCTCGCCCCGGGCGCCCACACTGTGACACCCGGCGCGCGTCACGCCTGACGATGTGTCAGGTGTACGGCGGCGTTCACCCTCATCGTCGCACCGGACGAGCGTCGCCGCTCGGAACCGCCGTCCGGCGGCTCATCTCCGGGCCGGCACGCTGGCGGCCCGTGCGTCGTGCCCCGGACGAACACGCGGGAGGGGCCGCACGACACGACGCGGCGGCCCCTCCCGACGTACCCGGATCAGCGCGGCAGCGGGGCGTCGACCCGGCGCAGCACCGACCAGCCGGCGTCGCGGGCCCGGGCGGCGGCCAGCAGCCCGGCCACGCACGGCCCGTTGGTGATCTCCCCGGCCAGCACCATGCCGACCGCCTCGTCGAGGTCGAGCCGGACAATCTGGATGTCGGCCTCCTCCTCGCGCCGCCGGTGCCGCCGGTCGGCGGGGACCTCGGCCAGGTCGCGGGCGAGGAAGACCCGGACCACCTCGTCGGAGAAGCCGGGCGAGGTGTGCACGTCCACCAGCAGGTCGAGAGTGCCGGCGGTCAGGTCCGCCTCCTCGGCCAGTTCCCGCGCCGCGGCGGCCGGCAGCTCCTCGCCGTCGACGTCCATCAGCCCGGCCGGCAGCTCCCACAGGTGCCGGCCGACCGGCTGCCGGTACTGCCGGACCAGCACCACCTGACCGGCCTCGTCCAACGCCACCACGGCGACCGCGCCGACGTGCCGGACGTAGTCGCGCGTCGCGGTGCCACCGCCGGGCATGGTCACCTCGTCGGTGACCACGTCGAAGATCCGCCCCTGGTAGCGCTCGGTGCGCGACCGCAGCTCGTAGCGGTGCTCGACGGCGCTCACGACGCCGACGCCGCGGTCACCGAGGCACCGTTGCGGGCCGCCTTCTGCGCCGTCGCAGCCGCCGGGGTCTCCGCCACGTGGTCCAGGTCGACCGGGAGCTGGTCGGCCTCGGAGTACGCCACGGCGGCCTTGACGAACGCCGCGAACAGCGGATGCGGGCGGGTCGGGCGGCTCTTGAGCTCCGGGTGCGCCTGGGTGGCCACGAAGAACGGGTGCAGGCTGCGGTCCAGCTCGACGAACTCCACCAGTCGGCCGTCCGGCGAGGTGCCGCAGATGTGCAGGCCGGCCTTGGTCAACTGCTCCCGGTAGGCGTTGTTCACCTCGTACCGGTGCCGGTGCCGCTCGCTGACCTCGGTGCTGCCGTACGCCTCGGCGACGATGGAGCCCTCGGCAAGCTTCGCCGGGTAGGCCCCGAGCCGCATGGTGCCACCCAGGTCGCCCTTGCCCGCGACGATGTCCTCCTGGTCGGCCATGGTGGCGATGACCGGGTGCCGGGCCTGCTCGTCGAACTCCACCGAGTTCGCCCCGTCCAGGCCGGCGAGGTGCCGGGCCACCTCGATGGTCATGCACTGCAGGCCGAGGCAGAGGCCGAGCAGCGGCACGGCGTTCTCCCGGGCGTACCGGGCCGTGCCGATCTTGCCCTCGATGCCGCGTACGCCGAACCCGCCGGGAATGACGATGCCGTCGACGCCGGCCAGGGCCGCCGCCGCGCCGGACGGGGTGACGCAGTCGTCGCTGGGCACCCAGCGCAGCTGCACCCGGGCCCGGTGGCCGAAGCCGGCGGCCCGGATCGCCTCGCTGACCGACAGGTACGCGTCGGGCAGGTCCACGTACTTGCCGACCACCGCGACCGTGACCGTGTGGTGCGGCTGGTGCACCCGGTCGAGCAGGTCGTCCCAGCTGGTCCAGTCGACGTCGCGGAAGGACAGCCCGAGCCGGCGCACCACGTACGCGTCGAGGCCCTCGCGGTGCAACACCTTCGGGATGTCGTAGATGCTGGGCGCGTCCGGTGCGGCGGTGACCGCCTCGCGGTCCACGTCGCAGTAGAGGGAGAGCTTCTCCTTGACCTTGTCCGGAATGTCCCGGTCGCAGCGCAGCACCAGCGCGTCCGGCTGGATGCCGATGCTGCGCAACTGCGCCACCGAGTGCTGGGTGGGCTTGGTCTTCAGCTCTCCCGACGGGGCCAGGTACGGCACCAACGACACGTGCAGGTAGAAGCAGTTGTCCCGGCCCAGGTCGTGGCGAACCTGACGGATCGCCTCCAGGAAGGGCAGCGACTCGATATCGCCGACCGTGCCGCCGACCTCGGTGATCACCACGTCCGGGGTGTGGCCGTCGGCGTCCGGGTCGGCCATGCCGAGAATCCGTGCCTTGATCTCGTTGGTGATATGCGGGATGACCTGCACGGTGTCGCCGAGGTACTCGCCGCGCCGCTCCTTGGCGATCACGTCGGAGTAGATCTGGCCGGTGGTGACGTTCGCCTTGCCGGACAGGTCCCGGTCAAGGAACCGCTCGTAGTGCCCGACGTCGAGGTCGGTTTCCGCGCCGTCCTCGGTGATGAACACCTCCCCGTGCTGGAACGGGTTCATCGTCCCGGGGTCGACGTTGAGGTACGGGTCGAGCTTCTGCATCACCACGCGCATGCCGCGGGCGGTCAGCAGGTTGCCGAGGCTGGAGGCGGTGAGGCCCTTACCCAGCGAGGAGGCGACGCCCCCGGTGACGAAAATGTGCCTGGTCGTCCGTGCTGAAGGGGCCAAGGCCTGCTCCCGTGTCGTCCGTAGCGGTCGTGCGAACCGCCGTGCCGATCAGCAAAGTGATCACGCGATCCACGGGATTCCACGGTAACACCTCTCCGGCCAGGGGCCGGCGGTGCACCCGGCCCCGCACACCCTGCAACCGCGGGGTCAACCCGCCGCGACCTCGGTCGAGGGCCGCTCCGCCGGCTCGGGTTTCCGGGCGGACGGCACGGCCGGTCCCCCGGACCGGGCCTCGCCCTCCCCCGCCGTCCGGCCGCCGTCGCGCTTCCCGTCGGCGTCGTCGCCGGGCCCGGCCTCCGCCGGGGCCGGTCCCCGGTCGGCTGCGCCGGGCACCGCACCGCCGCCGGGCAGCCCGCCACCGCCCGACCCGTCCGGCCCGTCGCCGCGCTCCCGGCTCTCGCCCGGCAGGGTGCGGTCGGTGGAGTGGTCAAGCACCCGCAGCGACGCCAGTGCCGCCATCGGCACCGCCAGCGCGCCGGCCGCGCCGGCCACGTCCAGGGCCGCGCCGCCGAGCACCCCGCCGATCACCGACGCGACCGCGGTGCCGGCCATCGCCGCCCGGATCGCGGGATAGATGCCGAACAGCCGCATCAGGCCGCCCCACGGCTGGAGCAGCGCGAACCAGACCAGCAGGGCACCCAGTACGGCCAGCACGGTCAGTGGGCTGTTCACCAGCGTCTCGAAGTTGGCGGTGCTGGAGCGGTGCAGGGTCAGCCCACCGGTACCGTCGCCGAGCGCGGCGAGGAACCGGCCGAGGCTGCCCCGTTCCTCGGCCGGGCGACGGGCGTCCGTCACGGCGTACCCGACGGTCAACGCCAGACCGGCCATCGTGGCCCAGACCAGCCGGCTCATGGTCAACCAGCCGCCGGTGCTGATCGCCGCCGCCACCGCCACCCCGGCGGTCAGGGCCACCGCACCGATCGGGTCGGCGCCCAGGTAGGGGCTGCCGACCACCACCACGGCGACGCCGCCGACGGCGACCATCACCATGGGCCGCCACTCACGCCGGACCCGCTGGGCGAGCCAACCGGCCCCGAGCAACCCGGCGGCCAGGAACACGCCGAGGCCCACCGTGCCCAGACCGGCGAACCGGCCGCCCTCCAGAGCCGAGTAACCGACCACGCCGTTGAGCTGCAACCGGGCCCCGCTGAGCACGTCGGCACCGACGACCAGGGTGGCCAGCCCGGCGACCGCGCCGAGCGGACCGAGGGTCCGTTCGTGACCGGGAGCGAAGCGCACCAACGCGGTGGCCCCGCCGATCAGGGCCAGGGTCACCAACGCGAACCACCAGCCGGCGTGGTCACCACGCCACCAGGGAACGGCGTCGGCCAGCAGGGCCGCCGGGACGGCGAGGGCGACGGCGACCAGCAGCAGTTCTACGGCGGCCACCACCCGCCGGGAGACCGGCCGTGGACCGTGCGGGCCGGCGTGCCGGCGGGCCCGGCGCAGCAGCGGCAGCACGGCGACGAAGAGTGCCACCTCGGCCAAGGCGAGCAGGGTGAAGAACCAGCCGGCCACGGTCCGCTGGGCGCCGGCCTCCCGGTCGGCGTCGGCGGTGGCGGTGATCGCGGCGGGCAGGTCGTCCGGCCGGCCGTCGACCCCGACCGCCGGCCGTCCCAGGAACAGTCGTTCGGGCATCGGTCGCCCGAGCGCGGACAGCGCCGTCGGTGCCAGGTCGATCAGTTGCAGGTAGCCTTCCCGGGCGGTGCTGGCCGAGGTGAGCCAGCCCTTCTCGAAGCCGGGCCCGTCGGCGACCGCGACGTGCAGCCGCGCCGGTGCGGCCACGTCGGAGACCCCGGCGACGACGACCAGGGAGCGGGGCGGGCGGGCGGCCAGCACGGTGGCCAGCGCGGTGTCCGCCCGGCGCGCCTCGGCGGCCCGGGCGACCGGGTCGTCGCCGGTGACGCTGCCGAGGTCGACGATGCTGAGCACGCAGGAGCCGAGCAGGTCCGCCGGGTCGGCGGGCAGTTGCGCGGCGTACCGGTCGACCCGGCCGAAGGGGCGGGCGGCGGCGACAGCGGCGCCCGGACCGATCGCCACCGAGCAGCGCACCGACTCCGCCAACGACCCGGGCACCGCCCCCCAGGGCAGCCGGTCCTGGTTGTAGGCGACCACGCTCTCCTGCTGCGGCAGGTTCGCGCCGATCCGGTCCGGCTGTTCGACGGTGACGTCGGCGGGCGGGCAGACGCCCGGGGGCCGGCTGCCGTTCCACGCGGCGTAGCTGCCCGCACCGAGCGTGAGCCAACCGTCGACCGGGCAGGTCGGGCGGCGCGCGGAACGGGTGGACAGCGACCCGATGGAACCTTCCTGGGCCATCCGCCACAACGTGGGGGTGGTCTGCGCGTTGACGTCCTCCCAGCGCAGGCCGACCACGCCGACGAGCACCACGAAGTCGGCGGTGCGCCGGGGGGCGTTGCCGTCCGGGCGGGCCGCCAGGGCGGTCACGCCGAGCACCACCACCAGCAGGGTGAGCAGGATCGGGGTGAGTCTGCGCAGCATCACCGGCGTCCCGTCGACGGGGTGTCCGCGTCGGGGGTGGCCGGCCCGGCACTGTCGGGGGCCACCTGCGCGTAGAGCGCGACCAGGGCAGCGACGGTGTCCTCCTCGTCCGGCCAGCGGGCGGCCTGTTCGGTGCCGCGCCGGGCCAGGTCGGCCCGGAGGCTGGCGTCGTCGAGCAGGCGCCGCACCGCCGCGTCCACCGCGTCGACGTCGCCCGCCGGCACCAGCAACGCCGCGTCACCGACCAACTCCGGCAGCCCGCCCACCGCGGTGGCCACCAGCGGTACGCCGGCCCGCAGCGCCTCCTGCGCGAAGAGCTGCCGGGCCTCCCAGTCACTGGTCACCACCGCCACGTCGGCGCCGGCGAGCAGGTCGGCGATGTCGGTGCGGTGGCCGAGCAGCGTCACCGGTGCCCGGGCGGCGGAGATCCGGGCGGCCAGCTGCAGGTAGGCCGGTCCGCTGCCGGCGACCACGACGACCGGGGGCGGGTTGCGGCTCCGCCAGCGGGCCGCGGCGTCGACCAGCACGTCGTACCGTTTTTGCGGGTGCAGCCGGCCGACGGAGAGGATCAGCGGTTGGTCGGTGGCGACACCGAACTCGGCCCGCACGGCGGCCCGGCGTCGGCGTGGCGCGGGCAGTGGCGGCGCGGCGACGGGGGCGAACCGGGCGTCGGCCGCACCCAGCGCGGCGGCCCGCGCCACCAGGTCGCGGGAGGCACCCAGCGCCACCCGGACGGACCGGGCGACGATCCGCTCGGCGAGCCGGGACAGCTGACCGCGCAGCCCACCGGCGAGCACCGCGTTGTGCCAGGTGACGACCACCGGCGCGGCGGGTCGGGCGAGCGTGGCGACCAGCCCGGCGCGCAGCCCGTGGGCGTGCACCACCTGGATGGTCTCGGCGGCCAGGGCCCGGCGCAGTGCGGCGACGGCCCGGACGTCGGCCGGGGTGGGGCTGGCCGGGATCTGCACCGGGGTGAAGCGGGCCCCGACGCCGGTGAAGTCGAACTGGTCCTGGGTGGCGGCGGGTCCGCAGACCAGCACGGAGGCTCCGGCCGCGGTGAGGCCGCGGGCCACCGAGCGTACGTGCTGGCCCACCCCGCCGGTGCTCGAGGCGAGCAGCAGGACGACCGTGCCCGACCAGCGGGCTGGCGAGGTCGCGTCGGTCATGGGGAGACCGTCTCCTTCCCGTCGCCCCGTTCCGGAAAGCTGCCGTCCGGCGGGCCGGGTGGGGTGTGCCGGCGCCGGAGGCCGAGCCGGCGCAGCACCCCGCCGAGCAGCGGCTGCACGTCGGGCCGGTCGGTCAGCCAGGCCACAGCGAGGAACACCGCCCCCACCACGACCCCGGACAGCATGCCCTGCGCGAGCGCCTGCGCTGTCGTCGGGGTGTCGTCGCCGGCGAGCCACCGGGCGGCGAACCAGCCGGCGGGAGCGGCGAGCCCGGCGGCGGCCAGCCCGGCGGCGGCGGCCCGGCCCGTCCCGGCCAGCGCGGACCGGCCGGCGACCCGGGCGACCGCGGTGAGCAGCAGCCCGCCCAGCAGCAGCATGCCGACCGAGTTGGCCAGGGTGACGGCCAGCACCCGGTCGGCCCGGGGCAGCAGCGCGGCCAACGGTACCGCCGCCACCGGCACGGCGAGCCAGCCGACGGTGATGGCGACGGTGGCCACCCGGGCGGCACCGCGCGCGTAGAGCGCGCGCGAGAGCACCGCGAAGAGCCCGTAGCCGACCAGGCCGGGAGCGAAGCCGACGATGCCGGCGGCGGTCGCCGCCGTGCCCAGCGGGAAGAACGCGCCGACCGCCTCGGCGGTGCCGACCAGCGCGGCCGTGCCCAGCAAGCTGAACAGCAGCACACCGCGCACCGCCGGGGCCAGGGTCCGCCGGTAGCCCGCCTCGTCACCGCCGGTGGCGGCCGTGGCCAGGGTCGGGTACGCGGCGACGGCGAGCGGCACCGCGAGCACCGCCCAGGGCAGCAGGTACATGGTCTGCGCCAGGTTGTAGACCTGCGGTGAACCGGTCGGCCCGCCGGAGACCCGGTTGAGGATGACGACGAGCGCGAGCTGCTGGGCGGTGACCGTGACGGCGCCGGCCGCCGCCAGTGCGCCGACCTTGGCCCGGGCCTCGGCGGGGAACCGGTAGCCGGGGCGTGGCCGCAGCCCCAACCGGCGCACCGGAATCAGCAGCGACAGCGACAGCACCACCACGCCGAGAGTGGTGCCGCCGGAGAGGAGCAGTTCGCCGCCGCGGCTCACCTCGGCGATGCTGGCGCCCCGCCCCTCGCCGGCGCCGAAGACCAGGTACACCACGACGACGGTGAGGCTGGACAGCAGCGGCGCGATCACCGGCCAGGCGAAGCGCCGGTGTGCCTGGAGCACGCCGGTCAGCACGATGCCGATGCCGTAGAGCGGCAACTGCGGGGCGAAGACCCGCAGCATCCGGGCGCCGGCCGCGAGTTCGGCCGGTGAGCGGGCGTCGCTGATCAGCCCGACGATCGGGTCCGCGAAGAGCACGACCAGCGCCGCGAGCGGCACCAGCAGGGTCAGCATCCAGGTCAGCAGCGATCCGGTGACGGCGGCCACCGTCCGCCGGTCACCGGCCTCGGCCGGGCCGGCGAGCAGCGGTACGACCAGGCTCGCCAGCGCCCCGCCGGCCACGATCTCGAAGATGATGTTGGGGACGGTGTTCGCGACGACGTACATGCCGCCGAGGTCGCTGCGTTCGACGACCCAACTGAACACGGCGGTGCGGCCGAAGCCGGCGAGGCGGGCGACCACGGTCAGGACGGCGATGAGGGCGGCCGCCCCGGCCACCCGGCCGGCGTCGGCGAGGGGTGCCGGTCTGCTCACGTCAGTCGGATCGCCGACCCAGCTCGTCCAGCTCGCGCAGCCCGGGGGTGCGCTGGATGACGGCCGTGAAGCTGACCTTCTCACTGGCGGCGGTGAGCCCGGCCAGCACGGCGAGGATGCCGGCCCGGCCGAGCGGCCCGGTACGGGCGGCCAGGGCCACGCCGAGCAGCGCGCCGAGGGCGTTGGCACCGCTGTCGCCAACCATCACCTGCTCGTCGAGGTCCTCGCCGAGCAGGCCGGACGCCGCGCCGACGGCCCCGGCGGCGATGCCGCCGTGCGGGCCGCCCGTCAAGGGGACACCGAGCAGCAGACCGGACTTGAGCGCCCGCCCGGGGCGCAGGTCCAGCAGGTTGACCAGGTTCGCCGTGCCGGCCACCACGCCGGCGCCGAGCAGCACGTCGACGGCCCGACCGAAGGTTCCCTGCCGCTGCCGGCGGCGGTGCGCGGCGACCCGGGGGTCGGCGGCGAGCAGCGCCGCCGCGCCGAGCCCGGCGGCCCCGACGCCGACGACCTTCGCCATGCCGGCGGTGACCCGTCCCTCGCGCAACGCGGCGAGGTGACCGGTGAACCCCTTGGCGGCCTTCTGCTCCGGCCGGGCGCCGACCACGTCGTCGTAGAGGCCGACCGCGCCCGAGCCCAGCCCGGCCACCAGGGCGGCCGCACCGGCCGGGCCGCTGGACGCGCCGAGCGCTGCGGCGCCGGCCGCGCCGACGGCCAGCGCCGGGCCGGCGGCCAGGGTGACGGTACGACCTCGGAAGTTGGTGCGTTCCAGTGCCGGCCCGACCGGGGCGGTACGGATCTCCCGCAGCGCGTACCGGGCGGTGGCGGCACCGGCCGCGGCGGCCAGCAGCCTGGAGATCATGCTCACCCGGCACCTCCGGTGCACACGCGCGACGGTGTTCCGGTCACCGGGGTACGTCGTTCGCTCACTGGAGCAGTCTAGGCAGGAGCTCCGCGGCGTTGTCGCCGACGCCGTACTGACCGGCCTTCTTCTCGGTGAGCTGCTGCACCAGGGCGAGGACGGTGACCAACTGCCCCTGCGCGGTGTTGGCGTTGTCGACGGTGGAGATGGTCTGAGCCAGCACCGGGTCGCCACGGACGACCGACACCAGGTTGCCGCCGGTGGAGCCGTTGCCGGCGACGACGATGGCGCCCGTGCGGTCGAACTGCTCGGCGACCTTCACCACCGACTCGTCCTTCTTGGCGGAGTCCTTGTCGACGTAGGGCTGGCCGCTGACCACCACGACGGCCTCGGCCGGGCCGGTGATCTGGTTCTCCGCGGTCAGGTAGCCGGCGTTGGAGTACGCGGTCAGCACCGCCCTGCGGTCCGCCTCGGTCACCGCCGGGGTGCCCTGGGGCCGGTCGAGCAGCACGCTGGCCAGCAGGGCACTGGAGGTCTCCACCCCGTTGCCGTTGCCGGGCAGCGCCGAGGCGGGCGCGGTGGGCCGGGCGGCGGTGACGGCCAACTCCATCAGGTTGGTGTTGTTGTCCGGGTTGATGAACTTGTCCTGGACGTCGACCCGGCCGGTCACCTTGGCGCCGGCGAGTTCCAGCATCTTCAGCACGCCCTCGGTGTGGTCCTGCCCGGTCGGCATCCGCAGCACCAGCACCCGCTTGTCGGCGAGCCTGCCCGGCAGGAACACCTCCGCCATCTGCGCGGCGTACTCCTCTTCCAGCTCCAGCTCCCGCTGCATGCTGTTGACCGACTGGCGCATCTGCTGGTTGTCCTTGCGCAGCCCGTTGACCGTCTCGTTGAGGGAGTCGGCCACCGGGCCGTTGAGGGCGGCTGTGCCGACCACCAGGCCGATGGCCAACGCCAGGAAGACCGCGGTCAGGGACACCACGTGGTACCGGAAGTTGATCACGCTTGCAGCCTCTTGATCGGTCGGGAGCTAGAAGAGCTGGCCGAGCTGGAACACCAAATTGTCCCACCACTCGGAGACCACGCCCAAATACGCCTTCCCGACCGTGGAGACCGCCACCGCGGAGGCCATCGCGGCGATCGCCGACAGCACCAGCAGCAGCAGCGACGAGCCGGAGATGCTCTGCCGGTAGAGCCGGCTGACCCCCTTGGCGTCCACCAGCTTGCCGCCGACCTTGAGCCGGGTCAGGAAGGTGGACGCCATGCCGCCGCGCCCCTTGTCCAGGAACTCCACCAGGGTGGCGTGGGTACCGACCGCGACCAGCAACGAGGCCCCCTTCTCGTCGGCCAGCAGCATCGCCAGGTCCTCGCTGGTGGCGGCGGCCGGGAAGGTGATCGCCGGGACACCGAGCCCGTTGACCCGGGCCAGGCCGGGTGCCCGCCCGTCCGGGTACGCGTGCACGATCACCTCGGCGCCGCAGCGCAGCACGTCGTCGGTGACCGAATCCATGTCCCCGATGATCATGTCGGGGGTGTAACCCGCCTCGACCAGCGCGTCCGCCCCACCGTCCACGCCGATCAACACCGGCTTGAACTCCCGGATGTACGGCCGCAGCACGTCCAGGTCGGCCTTGTAGTCGTAGCCACGGACCACGATCAGGCAGTGCCGGCCCTGGACCTGGGTCTGGATGTCCGGTACGCCCACCCCGTCCAACAGCAGGTCACGTTCCTGCCGGAGGTAGTCCATCGTGTTGGCGGCGAACGCCTCCAACTGCACCGACAGCCCCTCCCGGGCGTCGGCCATCGCCTTGGCCACGGTCTCGGCGTCCTGCAGCTCACCGTGCGCCACCGGCTCGTCGCCGAGGTACACGGTGTTGCCCTCGATCCGGACCGTGTCCCCCTCCCGGACCCGCTCGAAGATCCCCTCACCCAGGTCGTCCAGGAGCGGAATGCCGGCAGCCACCAGCACCTCGGGCCCGAGGTTCGGGTACCGGCCGGAAACCGACGGCTTGGCGTTCAGGACCGCCGCGACGCCCACGGCGACCAGCGAGTCGGCCGCCACCCGGTCCAGATCGACGTGGTCGATCACTGCGATGTCGCCGGGGCGGAGCCGGCCGACCAGCCGCTTCGTGCGGCGGTCCAGACGTGCGGTGCCGAGAACTGAGCCCGGTTCCGCGTTCCGGGTCCGGCGCAACGTGGGTAGACGCATCGTGACCATCCTGGCATGTGAGGCAGGGTTTTCTGTCGCGACATGCCTGAGCAGGGCCGCCTACCCAGGGAAGCACACCAGAGCCCGGGCCGGTGTGCCTCTGCTCACAATAGCGCCGGTCAGAGCCGCCTTTCCCGGGCCGCCACGGCCAGGAGTTCCTCGGCGTGAGCGATACCCAGATCCGAGTCCGGCAAACCGGCGAGCATCCGGGCCAGCTCACGGGCCCGCTCGGTGTCCTCCACCACCCGCACCCCGCTGGTGGTCACCGCGCCACCGGTGTCCTTCGCCACCACCAGGTGCCGGTCGGCGAACGCGGCGACCTGCGGCAGGTGGGTCACGACGAGCACCTGGTGACTGCGGGCCAGCCGGGCCAGCCTCCGGCCGATCTCCACCGCCGCCTGGCCACCGACCCCGGCGTCCACCTCGTCGAAGACCAGCGTGGGCGGCCCGCCGGAACCGGCGAAGACCACCTCGATGGCGAGCATCACCCGGGACAGCTCACCACCGGAGGCGCCCCGCTGCAACGGCAACGACGGCGCGCCCGGATGCGCCAGCAACCGCAGCTCCACCTCGTCGGCGCCATCCGGGCCGACGCCGACCTCGGCACCGTCGACCGTCAGGGTGGGCTCCGACCGGCCCGCCGACCGGGGCAGCACGGCCACCTCGATGCGGGCGTGCGGCATGGCCAGCCCCGCCAGCTCCACGGTCACCTGCTCGGCGAACCGGGTCGCCGCCTCCTGCCGCGACGCCGAGACCCGGCCGGCCAGGTCGGCCACCTCAGCGGCGAGCCGGGTCGCCTCCCGGTCCAGCTCATCGAGCAGATCGTCAGAGGTGTCCAGGTCGGACAATCGGGCGCGGGCCCGCTGCGCCCAGGCCACCACCCCGTCGACGTCGTCGGCGTACTTGCGGGTCAACGCGCGCAGGGCGGCCCGCCGTTCGTAGACAACCTGCAACCGGGCCGGGTCGGCGTCCAGCGCCGCGAGGTACGCCGACAGCTCGGCGGAGACGTCGGCGACCAGGGTGGCCGCCTCCTCCAGCCGGCCCGCCAGCTCACCGAGGGCCGGGTCCGTGCCGGCCTGCGCCTCCAGGGTGCGCCGGGCCGCGCCCAGCAGCGCCGTGGCGTCCGGTGTGTCGTCGGCGGCTTCCACCCCGCCGGCCACGCACTGGTGGGCCAGCTGGGCGGCGGTACGCAGCCCCTCGGCGTGCTCCAGCCGCTGCGCCTCGGCCTTCAGCTCGTCGTCCTCGCCCGGCTGCGGATCGACCCGGGTGATCTCGTCGAGACCGAGCCGCAACAGGTCGGCCTCCTGGTGGCGGGCGCGGGCGTTGCGCCGCCGGTCGGCCAGGTCATCGACCACGTGCCGCCACCGCGTGTACGCCTCGCGCAGCGCGTCGAGCAGCTTCTCGTGCTCCGGACCGGCGAACCGGTCCAGCGCGGCCCGCTGCTCGGCCGGGCGCAGCAGGCGCAGCTGGTCGGACTGGCCGTGCACGGCCACCACCTGCTCGCCGACCTCGCCGAGCATGGACACCGGCATGCTCCGGCCACCCAGGTGGGCCCGGGACCGACCCTCCACGGTGACCGTACGGCTCATCAGCAGCGAACCGTCCTCGTCGGGCTCCCCACCGGCCTCGACGATGCGGGCGTGCACCACGTCGGCAACCGGGCCGCCCAGGCGCAGCCGACCCTCGACCACCGCGCGGCCTGGCTCGGCCCGCACCCGCCCGGCGTCGGCCCGGCCACCGAAGAGCAGCCCGAGACCGGTCACCACCATCGTCTTGCCGGCACCGGTCTCGCCGGTGATGACGTTCATCCCGCCGGTCAACGGCAGGGTGGTGTCCTCGATGACGCCCAGTCCGGTGATGCGCAGCTCTTCCAGCACAGCACCCGACAGTAGACGCGGGCCCCGACAGTTGCCAGCCGGCACCACCCGGCTGTGGACAAGCCGGCCCCGGAGCTCACCGAGCCGGTCGAGCCGTCACCGTCGACTGCCGCGCCACCCCTGCACCGGCAGGTCGAACTTGGCGACCAACCGGTCGGTGAACGGCCGGTCCCGCAGCCGGACGATGCGCACCGGCAGCGCACCGCGCCGCACCGTCACCCGGGCTCCCGGCGGCAGGTCGAACACCCGCCGGCCGTCGCAGCACAGCACCGCGAGGGTGGTGAACGGGTCCACGGTGATGGCGAAGGTCGAGTCGGGCGCGGTCACCAGCGGACGGCTGAACAACGCGTGCGCGCTGATCGGCACCAGCAGCAGCGCCTCCACCTCCGGCCAGACCACCGGTCCGCCGCCGGAGAAGGCGTACGCGGTGGAGCCGGTGGGGGTCGCGCAGACCACGCCGTCACAGCCGTACCGGGACAGCGGCCGACCGTCCACGTCGACGAGCAGCTCCAGCATCTGGGCCCGCTCGCCCTTCTCCACGCTGATCTCGTTCAGCGCCCAGGACTCGATGGTCGGGCCGCCGTCGAATTCGGCGGTGACGTCGAGGGTGAGTCGTTCGTCCACCCTGTAGTTGCGGCCCACCACATCACGGACCGCGACGTCCAGGTCGTTGATCTCGGCCTCGGCGAGGAAACCGACCTTGCCGAGATTGATACCGAGCAGCGGCGCCTTCGCCGGGCGGGCCAGCTCCGCCGCGCGCAGGAAGGTGCCGTCGCCGCCGAGGGCGAAGACGATCTCGGCACCCTCGGCCGCCTCCGGCCCGGCCACCGGCACGACCCCCGGCAGGTCGAGGTCGTCGGCCTCCTCGGCCACCACCCGCACCTCGAAGCCGGCGGCAATGAGGTCGGCGGCAACCGCCCGGGCGTGCTCGGTGCTGCGCCGGCGACCGGTGTGGGTCACCAGCAGGGCGGTGCGGCTCACCGCTCCACCCGCCCGTCGGTGCGCGGGCTCACACAGTCGCTGACACTCACCGGACCAGCCTCTCGTATCCGCTTACCGGGCTAAGCCTCGTCGCTCACCCGGACATCTGGAGGATCCGCCTGCGGCGCGGGGCCGGACGGCGGCACGCCCTCGGGTCCGGCGGCCACCACCGCCCGTACCCGCTGCGGATCGGCCGCCGCCGCGCCCCGCCGTAACCATACGAAGAACTCGACGTTGCCGCTCGGCCCGGGCAGCGGACTCGCGGCCACGCCGGCCAGCCCCAGGCCGAGCCGCGCCGCCGCCGCGGCGACGTCGAGCACGGCCTCGGCGCGCAGCGCCGGATCACGGACCACGCCGCCGGCACCCACCCGTTCCTTGCCGACCTCGAACTGCGGCTTGACCATCAGGGCGAGGTCGCCATCGGCCCGGGTACAGCCGGCCAGCGCCGGCAGCACCAGACGCAGCGAGATGAACGACAGGTCGGCCACCGTCAGGTCGACCTCACCGCCGATGATCTCCGGGGTCAGGGTACGGACGTTGGTCCGCTCGAAGACCCGTACCCGCTCGTCGGTGCGCAACGGCCAGGCGAGCTGCCCGTAACCGACGTCCACCGCCACCACCTCGGCGGCACCGGCGCGCAGCAGCACGTCGGTGAAACCTCCGGTGGAGGCACCGGCGTCGAGGCAGCGCCGACCAACGGCGGTCAGCCCGCCCGGGCCGAACGCGGCGAGCGCGCCGGCGAGCTTGTGGCCGCCACGCGAGACGTACTCGTCGGTGGGGTTCTCCCCGGTGACCAGCAGCGGATCGGCGGGGTCGACCATCGCGGCGGGCTTGCGCGCCGGCACCCCACGCAGCTGGACCCGGCCGGCTTCCACCAGGGCGACGGCCTGCTCCCGGGAGCGGGCCAGACCGCGGCGGACGAGTTCGGCGTCGAGGCGGGTACGACGTGCCATGGGGGTGGTTCTCCGGTCGGTCAGGCCTGGTCGATGGTGGCGAGGGTCTCCCGCAGCGTCTGGTACGCCGCCTCGTACTGGGCGATCTGGTCGGCCGGGGGCAGCCCCGCTGCGTTGGTCATCGCCTGGACGGCGGCGTCCACGGCCGGGTGGTGCGCCTCGCCGACCTCGTCCGGCGGGGTGAAGCCCGTCGGCGGGCCGGGACGCGGCACAGGTGGCGGGCCGGGCCGAGCGCCGGGCGGCGGACCCGGCCGGAACGGGCCGCTCACGACCGCCCGCCGCGCGGGTACCCGCCGGTCATTCCGCGCCGCCCGTGGTCCGCTTGCGCGGCGCGGCCTTCTTCGCCGGCGCGGCCACCCGGTTTTCGCCCGGTGTGGTGGAGACCACGGCGGGCGGCTTCTTCGCCACGGCCTTCTTGGCCACGGCCTTCTTGGCCACAGCCTTTTTCGCGACGGCCTGGGTGGGGGCCGGGACCGGCGCGGAACCGCCCGGCGTACCGGTGTCGCTGCCCGCATCCGCCGGCGCACCGGCCCCGGCCAGGTCAGCGGGGGATGTCGAGGCGTTTCCCGGGCCGCCCCTGGCCTCGCGGAGCTGGCGTTCCAGCTCGTGCACCCGGCGGGTCAGCTCGGCCACCTCGTCGGCCGTGGCGAGCCCCACCGCACCGAGTGCCCGGTCCACCTCGAAGCGGACCAGCTTGGTCAACGCCTCCCGGTTGGCCGCCCCGGTGGAGACGAGTTCCTCGGCGAGCGCCTGGAGTTGGGCGGCGGTGGCGCCGCTGGTCCCGACGACGCGCCGCACGGCCTCCTGGGCCTTCTTCCGGGGCGCCTCCGTCAGGCCCATGGCCAGCTCGAGGTAGGCGCGCCACGCGTCCTGCATGCCTGAATCCTTCCGCGGGGCGGGATGTGCGGGTCTCACGCTACCGGGAGCCCCGGACACCCCATTGCGGTACGGTGCCGGGAAGCGGCGTGGCGCGACAAGGGAGGCGACGTGGCCAGCGTGGACGAGTGCCGACAGGCGTTGCGGGATCTGGCGGCCCGGCTGGACCGGCACGCCGACGTGCAGGGCAGGATCGATCTGGACCGCACACTCGCCTGCCGGATCACCGACCTGGACACGGCGTTCCACGGCCGGCTCGCCGGCGGCCGGCTGGTCGACCTGGCCGACGGCGACGACTCGAAAGCCAAGATCGCCCTGGTGGCCAACAGCGACGATCTACTCGCCCTGGTGCGCGGGCAACTCGACATCACCAAGGCGATCGCCGCCCGCCGGGTTTCCCTCAAGGCCAACCCGTTCGACCTGATGAAGCTCCGCAAACTGCTCTGAGGGAGCAGGCCGTGCGCCGGTGGTGGAGGCCGCTCGTCCCGGACCGGTCGCCCGGCAACCACCCCGGGCGGCCGCGGCTCCAACGACGGTCAGGCCGGCACACCGAGCGCTTCCAGGGCCCGTCGCGCCTCCGGTGTCCCTGGTCGCACGGCCGGCTTCGACTCGACGGACCAGGCGGCCGCACAGAGCACCACGAGGGCGTCCAGCGGGCGTCCCGCGCCGTGCAGCTGCAACCCGTCGCCGGTCACGGTCGCGGACCAGCCCTCGGCTGACGGCTTTCCCGCAACCTCCACGACGGCCGCCGGGTCGAAGAGCCCGGCCAGGTCCTTCGCCACGTACGTGGGTCGCCGCCACGGCGGTGCGGCCAGCAGCTCGGGTACGTCGCTGACGCCGGTCAGCACCAGCAGGCTGTCCAGCCCGGCGCGGCGGGCTCCCTCGATGTCGGTGTCCAACCGGTCGCCGACCACCAGGGTGCGCCCCTGCCCCGCCCGGCGGGCGGCGGTGGCGAACAGGGCCGGTTCCGGCTTGCCGACGACCAGGTCAGGGGCCCGGTCCAGCGCGTGGCGCAGCGCCGCCACCAGTGAACCGTTGCCGGGCAACGGGCCACGACCGCTGGGTAGGGTCCGGTCGGTGTTGGTGGCGATCCAGGTCGCGCCGCCGCGCACGGCGACCGCCGCCTCGGCCAGATCGACCCAGCCCACCTGCGGGCCGTACCCCTGGACCACCGCGACCGGCGACTCGTCGGCACGGGTCACGGGGGTGAGCCCGACGGCGCGGACCTCGGCGCGCAGCGCTTCCGCGCCCACGACGAGCACCGGGGCGCCGGTCGGAAACCGGTCCCGGAGCAGTTCGGCGGCGGCCGCCGCGGAGGTCAGCACCTCGTCCGGCGAAGCCGGCACGCCCATGCCGGTGAGCAGGTCGGCGACCTCACTGGAGCGCCGGGAGGCATTGTTGGTCGCGTACGCGACCGAGCGGCCCTCGGCGTGCAGCCGACCGACCGCCTCGACCGCGCCGGGAATCGGCCGGTCGATCAGGTAGATGACCCCGTCCAGGTCGAAGACGACCAGTTCGTACCCGTCGACCAGCCGGTCCCCGGCGACCTCGCTCATCGCTGACCCGGCTCCGATCCGTCGCCGCCCGTCGGCTGCTCGGCCGGCGCGTCGGCCCGGAACTCGACCTGGGGCGCGCCGCCGGGCACCGCCCGGTCGACCGGCGCGACCTGCTCACCGCCGGCCTGCTCGTCGGTCGCCACACCAGCCTGCTCGTCGGGCGCTGCGGCACCGGGGGCGAGGTCGTCCTCCTCGCCCTCGCCGAGGACGTCCTGGTCCTCACCGGCGAGGTCTCCGGCGGCGACGGTCAGATTCGCGTCCGGTCGGGCGGGCGCGGCGCCCGGGGTACCCGGACCCGCCGCGATCTCCTCGGCCGTCTCGTCGTCGTCCTCGTCGCCCTCGATGACCACCCCGTCGAGTTCCAGCAGCCGTTCTGCGGCGTCGGTCTGGCCGTCGGCGTCCACGTCGGCAGCGCGGGAGAACCACTCCCGGGCCTCCTCACGGCGTCCAACCGCCAGCAGCGCGTCCGCGTACGCGTAACGCAGCCGGGCCGTCCACGGCTCGGCCGCGTCGGCGGTCAGCTCGGGGACCTGGAGCATCGCGACCGCGGCCTCCTTCTGGCCGAGGTCACCACGGGCACCGGCCGCCACGATCAGCAGTTCGATCCCCATCGCCGGGTCGAGCTTCGCCCGGTCGGCGCCCCGGAACAGGTCGATGGCCCGCTCCGGGCGCCCCAGCGCCCGCTCGCAGTCGGCCAGCACCGCCAGGTGGCTCTGCAACCCGGTCATCCGGTGGTAGGTCCGCAACTCGGCGAGCGCGGTCTGCCACTCTCCCGCGTGGTACGCGGCCAGTCCGACCGCCTCCCGCACCGCGGAGATCCGCGCGGCCAGCCGGCGGGCCGCCATCGCGTGCGCCAGCGCCTCGGCCGGATCCTCGTCGATCAGCTGGCCCGTCGCTACCAGGTGCCGGGCGACGGTCTCCGCCACCGGCTTGTTCAGGGAAAGCAGTTCGGCGCGGACGGCGGTGTCGAGGTCGGTCGCGGAGATCTCGTCCGGCAGCGCCGGCGCGACCGCACGACCGCCCTCGGCCTCGTCCTGCCGCTCCCGGTCGAGGCCAAAGCCACCCTCGCGACGCCGGTCCTCGAAGCCTCGCCGGTCGTCACGACGCGGCCGGTCACCGTAGCCGCCGCGGTCGGCGCCCCGGTCGGGTCGGTCGCCACCCTCACGACGCTCGCCGCCCCGGTCGCCACCCTCACGACGCTCGCCGCCCCGGTCGCCACCCTCACGACGCTCGCCGCCCCGGTAGCCGCCCTCACGGCGGTCGCCGCCGCGGAAGCCGCCCTCGCGACGCTCGCCGCCGCGGAAGCCACCCTCACGGGGGGCCTCGCCGCCGCGGAAACCGCCCTCACGACGCTCGCCGCCGCGGAAGCCACCGCCCTCACGACGGTCACCGCCACGCGGGGCCTCGCCGTCGCGGCGGAAACCACCCTCACGACGGTCACCACCCCGGTAGCCGCCCTCACGGCGTTCGCCGTCACGGAAGCCACCACCGCGCGGGGCCTCGCCGTCCCGGCGGAAACCACCCTCACGGCGGTCGCCGCCGCGGAAGCCACCCTCACGGGGGGCCTCGCCGCCCCGGTAGCCGCCCTCACGACGCTCGCCACCGCGGAAGCCACCGCCCTCACGACGGTCACCACCCCGGTAGCCGCCCTCACGGCGTTCGCCGTCACGGAAGCCACCACCGGGCGGGGCCTCGCCGTCCCGGCGGAAACCACCCTCACGGCGCTCACCGCCACGCGGCGCCTCGCCGTCACGGCGGAAACCACCCTCACGGGGACCCGAGCGGTACCCGCCCTCACGACGGTCACCGCCGCGCGTGTCACCGTCACGGCGGAAGCCGCCCTCGCGGGGACCGGAACGGAAGCCACCCTCGCGACGGTCACCGCCGCCGAAGCCGCCCTCGCGACGCTCGCCGCTGCGGAAACCACCCTCACGGCGCTCACCGTCGCGGAAGCCACCGGTACGCGGAGTGTCACCATCGCGGCGGAAACCACCCTCACGCGGGCCGGAACGGAAGCCACCCTCACGACGCTCACCGCCGCGGAAGCCACCCTCGCGGGGGGCCTCGCCGCCGCGGAAGCCACCCTCACGACGCTCACCGCTGCGGAAGCCACCGGCGCGCGGAGCGTCACCATCGCGGCGGAAACCACCCTCACGGCGGTCACCGCCGCGGTAGCCCCCGCTGTCACGGCCGCCGCGGTCGGCGCCGGAGCCGCCCCGCTGCCCGCCTCGATCGTCACGGTCTCCGCGGTACGGGGGACGGTCGTCCCGGCGCGGGCCGGCACCCCGCCCTTCAGGGCGGTCGGCTCGGTCCTCGTAACGGCGTGGACGGTCTCCGCCCTGCGGTGCTGAACTCACGGGTACATCCTTCCTCATTGCGCCACCAACGGCGCTACGCAGTCGAGGGCCGACCCGGAATGGGGCGGCCCTCGACTGGAAGATTGTCCGGCGGTGTCCTACTCTCCCACACCCTCACGAGTGCAGTACCATCGGCGCTGGAGGGCTTAGCTTCCGGGTTCGGAATGTTACCGGGCGTTTCCCCTCCGCCATGACCGCCGTAACACTAT
>NZ_SMJY01000105.1:0-21374 GCF_004348355.1 Micromonospora sp. KC721
GAGTGGGCGGGCTTCATCGGCCCGCTGCCGCAGGACAACACCCCGGACGAGGGCCCGTGGTCGGACTGGTTCGCCCGCCGACGGCTCCTGCCGTACCTGCGCCGGTCGGTGGCGGACGGCGCGCTCGGAGCGGCGGAGGCCGCGCTGGTCGAGCAGGTCGTGGCGCGGATCGGTGAGTTCGGCGGGGACGAGCCGCCGGCCCGGGTGCACGGCGACCTCTGGCCCGGCAACCTGCTCTGGGGTGCCGACGACCGGGTGTGGCTGATCGACCCGGCGGCGCACGGTGGGCACCGGGAGACCGACCTGGCCCAGTTGGCGCTTTTCGGCGGCCCCCCGCACCACGACCGGATCATGGCCGCCTACCGGGAGGCGTGGCCGCTGGCGGACGGCTGGCCGGAACGGGTGCCGCTGCATCAGCTCCATCTGCTGCTGGTGCACACCGCCCTGTTCGGGACGACGTACCGCGATGCGGTCACCCGGGCCGCCCGCGCGGCGCTGGACGGGCTCGGCCGCGCTACCGTCAACGGGTGACCGCCGCTCCGACGACCGACGGCGTCCTCGTCGACCGGCACGGCCGTGTCGCCCGGGACCTGCGCGTCTCGCTGACCGACAAGTGCAATCTGCGCTGCACCTACTGCATGCCGGCCGAAGGGCTGCCGTGGTTGGCCGGGCCGCAACTGCTGGCCGACGCGGAGATCGTCCGGCTGGTCCGGGTGGCCGTGGAGCGGCTCGGCGTGACCGAGGTGCGCTTCACCGGGGGGGAGCCGCTGATCCGCCCCGGGCTGACCGGCATCGTCGCCGCGGTGGCGTCGCTCACCCCACGGCCGCGGATCTCGCTCACCACCAACGGCATCGGCCTGCACCGACTCGCCCCCGCCCTGCGCGAGGCCGGGCTGGACCGGGTGAACGTGTCGCTGGACACCCTGGATCGGGAGCGGTTCGCCACGCTGACCCGGCGGGACCGGCTGGCCGACGTGCTCGCCGGGCTGAACGGCGCGGCCGGTGCCGGCCTGACCCCCGTCAAGATCAACTCGGTGCTGATGCGTGGGGTCAACGACGACGAGGCCCCAGCGCTGCTGCGCTTCGCCCTCGACCACGGTTACGAGCTGCGGTTCATCGAGCAGATGCCGCTGGACGCCCAGCACGGCTGGGACCGCGCGGCCATGGTCACCGCGGACGAGATCCTCGGCGCGTTGGAGCAGGAGTTCACGCTCACCCCGGATCCGGCCCTGCGCGGCGGGGCCCCGGCCGAGACCTGGCTGGTCGACGGCGGTCCGGCCCGGGTGGGCGTGATCGCCACCGTCACCCGGCCCTTCTGCGGGGACTGCGACCGGACCCGGCTCACCGCCGACGGTCAGGTCCGCAACTGCCTGTTCGCCACCGAGGAGTCCGACCTGCGCGGCGCGCTACGGGCCGGGGCGGACGACGGCGAGCTGGCCCGGCGCTGGCAGGCCGCCACGCGGGTCAAGCGGGCCGGGCACGGCATCGACGACCCCAGCTTCCTGCAACCGTCCCGACCCATGTCGGCGATCGGAGGCTGAGCGATGCACCTCACCGTCCGCTACTACGCTGGGGCCCGGGCCGCTGCGGGGCGTACCGAGGAGAGCGTGCCGGCGGGCCGGTCCGTGGACGAACTCGTCGGTGAACTCGGCGACCGCCACGGGCAGCGGCTGGCCGCCGTCCTGGCGGTGGCGAGCTTCCTGGTGGACGGCGTGGCCTGTCATGATCGCTGGAAACCGCTGCCGCCCGGGGCCACGATCGACGTGCTGCCACCCTTCGCGGGCGGCTGAGAAAGGGCCGGCATGCTGGCGATCACGGGCTTTGTGGCCACCCTCACACTGATCACCGGCTTGATCCACTTTTATCTGTGGAAGCGGCTGGTCAAGGACACCACCGGGCCGGGCCGGTGGCGGAAGGCCGGCAGTATCGTCGCGCTCGTCCTCGCGCTGCTCGTCCCGGCCACCATGATCACCACTCGGGCCGTCGGGGTGTTCTGGCTGGCCTGGCCGGGCTACCTCTGGCTCGCCCTGATGTTCTACCTGCTGGTCGTACTGCTGCTGCTGGAAGTGCCGACGGCGGTGGCGAAGCTGGTGCTGCGCCGCCGGGCGGTGGTCGCCGAGCCGACCACCGCCGCGCCGGAGCCGGTGCTGGTCGGTGCCGCCGGTGCCGCCGACCCGCCGGCTGCCGCAGCCGTGAACCAGCCGGACCACGACCCGGCTCGCCGGTTGCTGCTCGCCCGGGGGGCGGCGATCTTCGCCGGGCTCACCGCGGCGGGCGTCACCGGGTACGGCGTCCGCACCGCCCTGGGTCCGCCGCAGCTGGACCGGGTGCAGATCCCCCTGGCCAAGCTGCCCCGGAGCATGGACGGGCTACGCATCGCCACCGTCTCCGACATCCACATCGGCCCCCTCAACGGCCCGGAGCACACCCAGCGGATCGTCGCGATGATCAACCGGCTGGACGCGGACATCGTCGCGGTCGTCGGTGACCTCGTCGACGGCTCGGTCGCCGAGTTGGGCGAGGCCGCCGCGCCGCTGCGGGGCCTCCGCTCCCGGTACGGCAGCTTCTTCGTCACTGGCAACCACGAGTACTACTCCGGCGTGGAGGAGTGGGTACGGGAGGTGGACCGGCTCGGCCTGCGGGTGCTCCAGAACGAGCGCCAGGAGATCCGGGCCCGGGGTGGCGTGCTCGACCTGGCCGGTGTGAACGACGTCACCGCCGCCGGCACCGGGGTGGCCGCGCCCGCCGACTACGCCGCCGCGCTCGCCGACCGGGACACCACCCGGCCGGTGGTGCTGCTCGCCCACCAGCCAGTGGCCGCGCACGAGGCGGCGAAGTTCGGCGTCGACCTGCAACTGTCCGGGCACACCCACGGCGGGCAGATGGTCCCGTTCAACCTGGCCGTGCGGCTTCAGCATCCGGTGGTCTCCGGGCTGGGCGAGGTCGACGGCACCAAGGTGTACGTCACCAACGGCGCCGGCTTCTGGGGCCCGCCGGTACGCGTCGGCGCCCCGCCGCAGGTGACCCTGGTCGAGCTGCGTACCCCATAGCGCGACCCGGGCCCGCCGTCCAGCACCGGATTGCTCAGGTCACGCGTACGCGTGGCGACGGGCGGGCACTGGACCACTCGTGACAGGATGCGGCGTGCCTCCGTTCAGCGCCGCACCCCCCGGTGGCCTCCCGCCATTCGTCGCGGACCTGCACATCCACTCGAAGTACTCGCGCGCGTGCAGCCGCGACCTCACCCTGCCGAACCTCGGCTGGTGGGCCCGGCGCAAGGGCATCGGGGTGCTCGGTACCGGGGACTTCACCCATCCCGCCTGGTACGACCACCTGCGGGAGACCCTGCGTCCCGCCGAGCCCGGCCTGTACCGGCTCGACCCCGAGGCGGAGCGGGACATCGCCCGCCGGTTGCCGCCGCGGCTGGCGAGCGTGGCCGAGGCCGACCCGGTCCGGTTCATGCTGAGCGTGGAGATCTCCACGATCTACAAGCGGGACGACCGGACCCGGAAGGTGCACCACCTGGTCTACCTGCCGGATCTGGACGCGGTGGGACGGTTCAACGCGGCACTGGGGCGGATCGGCAACCTCGGCTCGGACGGCCGGCCGATCCTCGGTCTGGACTCCCGGGATCTGCTGGAGATCACCCTGGAGGCCAGCAGCGACGGTTATCTGGTGCCGGCGCACATCTGGACGCCCTGGTTCTCGGCGCTGGGCTCGAAGTCCGGCTTCGACGCGATCGCCGACTGTTACGCCGACCTGGCCGGGCACATCTTCGCGGTGGAGACCGGCCTCTCGTCGGACCCGGAGATGAACTGGCGCGTCGGCAGCCTGGACGGCTACCGGCTGGTGTCCAACTCGGACGCCCACTCGCCGCCCGCGCTGGGCCGGGAGGCGACCGTCTTCTCCTGCGCCCGGGACTACTTCGCCATCCGGGAGGCGCTGCGCGGCGCAGACGGGTTGACCGGGACGATCGAGTTCTTCCCCGAGGAGGGGAAGTACCACGCCGACGGGCACCGCCTCTGTGGGGTCAACTGGGCACCGGAGCGTACCCGGCAGGCCGGCGGGCGCTGCCCGGAGTGCGGCAAGCCGCTGACCGTGGGCGTGCTGAGCCGGGTGGAGGAACTGGCCGACCGGCCGGTGGGGCACCGACCTGCGCAGGCCCGCGAGGTGACCCATCTGGTGCCGCTGGCCGAGATCCTCGGCGAGATCAACAAGGTCGGCGCCCGGTCGAAGAAGGTCGAGGGGAAGCTCAACGAGCTGGTCGCCGCGCTCGGCCCGGAGCTGGAGATCCTCACCCGTACCCCGGTCGACGAGATCGGCCGGGTCGGCGGCGAACTGCTCGCCGAGGGAATCGGGCGGCTGCGCCGCGGCGACGTCCGCCGGGTGCCCGGCTACGACGGCGAGTACGGCGTGATCACCCTGTTCGACCCCGCCGAGCTGGGTGCGGGCGGCACCCCGACGACCCAGGACGCGCTCTTCGACGTACCGGTGCCGGCGCAGCGCAGCCCCGCGGAGCCGGCGCCGAAGCCGAAGGCCCGGCGGCCGGCGGCGGCGAAGGTCGAGCCGAAGCGGAAGGCCACGCCGGCTCCGCCCCCGCCACCGATCGCGCCGGCGCCCTCGCCGCACGAGCCGTTCGAGCCGATGCTGGCCGGCATGGAGGAGGTCGGCACCGGGCTGCTGGACCGACTGGACGCGATGCAGCGGGTGGCCGCCTCCGCGCCGGGCGGCCCGCTGTTGATCGTGGCCGGGCCGGGCACCGGCAAGACCCGGACGCTGACCCACCGGATCGCGTACCTCTGCGCCGAGCTGAACGTCTTCCCGGAGCAGTGCCTGGCGATCACCTTCACCCGGCGGGCCGCCGAGGAGCTGCGGCACCGTCTGGACGGGCTGCTCGGCCCGGTGGCCGAGGACGTCACCGTGGGCACCTTCCACTCGCTCGGGTTGACCATCCTGCGGGAGAACGCGGCGGCGGCCGGGCTGCCGACCGGCTTCCGGATCGCCGACGACGGCGACCGGGCCGCCGCCCGCGCCGAGGCCGGCGACGACGACGCCCGGTACACGACCCTGCTGCGCAAGCGGGATCTGGTCGACCTGGACGAGCTGCTCACCCTGCCGGTCGCGCTGCTGAGCGGTGACCGGGGGCTGGTCGACGAGTACCGCGACCGCTGGCGGTGGATCTTCGTGGACGAGTACCAGGACGTCGACGCGGTCCAGTACGAGCTGCTGCGCCTGCTCAGTCCCGCCGACGGCAACCTCTGTGCGATCGGCGACCCGGACCAGGCGATCTACTCGTTCCGGGGTGCCGATGTCGGCTACTTCCTGCGTTTCTCGCAGGACTTCACCGATGCCCGGTTGGTCCGGCTCAACCGCAACTACCGCTCGTCGGCGCCGATCCTGGCCGCCGCCGTGCAGGCGATCGCGCCGTCGTCGCTGGTCCGGGGCCGCCGGCTCGATCCGGCCCGACTCGACCCCGAGGCCCCGCTGGTCGGTCGCTACCCGGCGGCCTCCGTCGCCGACGAGGCCGATTTCGTGGTACGCACCATCGACGATCTGGTCGGCGGGCTGTCGCACCGGTCGCTGGACTCGGGACGGATCGACGGTCGGGTCACCTCCCTGTCGTTCTCCGACATCGCGGTGCTCTACCGCACCGACTCGCAGGCCGCGCCGATCGTGGACGCGCTGGCCCGGGCGAACATCCCGGTGCAGAAGCGCTCGCACGACCGGCTGCGGGACCGGCCGGGCGTGCCGGCGATCGCCCGCGAGCTGCGGCACGCCGGGCTCGGCGGCCCGCTGGCCGCCCGGGTCCGTCTCGCCGGAGAGGTGCTCGCCGAGCGTTTCGCCGCTCCCACGCTGGACGGTTCCGGCGCGGTACGCCCCGAGGACGTCCGGGTGGCGGTGGACCTGCTCACCCCGCTGGCCCGGCGTTGCGGCGACGACCTGGAGCTGTTCCTGTCCCAGTTGGCCACCGGTGCGGAGGTGGACGCCCTCGACCCGCGCGCCGAGGCGGTCACCCTGCTGACCCTGCACGCGGCGAAGGGTCTGGAGTTCCCGGTGGTGTTCCTGGTCGGGGCGGAGGACGGGCTGCTGCCGCTGCGGTGGCCGGGCAGCGAACCGGACGACGACGCGGTCGCCGAGGAGCGCCGGCTCTTCTTCGTGGGGTTGACCCGGGCCCAGGACCGGCTCTATGTCAGCCACGCCGCCCGCCGGGTGCGGCACGGCGCGGAGCGCGAGTGCCGTCCGTCGCCCTTCCTCGACGTGATCGACCCGGGCCTCTTCGAACGGTTCGGTGAGGCGGAACCGCGTCGACCCAAGGACCGCCAGCTGCGCCTCATCTGACCGTCCACCGACATGATCCACTCCGTTTGCGGCAATGCGGGGCGTCAGCGGCATTCGATGGCCGAGCGGAGCTCAGCCGAGCAGCACGGCGAGCCAGGCACCGGCCAGCAGCGCCGGGCCGAAGGGAAGGGCGGTGTCCCGGCGGACCCGGCCGGCGGCCAGCAGGCCGAGCACCACCACCCCGTGGAGCAGGTGCGGCAGGAGCAGGCCGAGCCCGAGCGCGGGCCAGCCGAGCCAACCGAGCGGCAACCCGAGGACGGCGGCGAGCTTCACGTCGCCGTAGCCGAGCCGCGATCCGGGCAGAAGGGCCAGCAGCGCGTACCCGGCGAAGGAGAGCACCGCCCCGGCGAGCGCGGCCCACAGCCGGGCCGGCGTCCCGGCGGCCGACGCGGCGGCCACCAGGCCGGCACCGCCGGCCAGGGCGGTGGCCGCCACCAGCGGGTCGGGCAGGCGCAGGCAGGTGAGGTCGACCCGGGCGAGCACCAACCCACCGGCCGCCATCAGCAGGTACCCGGGCAAGGCAGGGTCGGGGCCACGCACGGCGGCCAGCCCACCGAAGACCACTGCCCCGACGGCACCCGACACCGCACCCGCCCGGATCCGTCCCGCAGAGCGGCCGGCGCGGCTGGCCATCAGGCCCGCCGCAGTCGATGTCGGCGACCCGCCGGCGCAGCCGGGCGAATCACCCGCACCGGCAGCAAGCAGGCCCGGCGCGATCGGCGGGCCCGAGCCGGGAGAGCGCCGGGCGAGCACCGGCATGGCACGGCCGGACAGCACACCGGCGAGAGCGCCGAGCAGCGCGGCGGCGGTCGCCAGGCCGACGGACACGGGTCGGGAGGTTACCGGCGCGCGGGCTTTCCCGCCGCCCCGGCGACCTTCCCGGACGGTTGCCGGGGACGCTCACTGCTCACCACCAGCGCCACCCCCGCCACGATCACCGCGCCGCCGACCAGCACCTGCGCGGTGACCGGCTCGGCGACCAACAGCGCGCCGAGCGCGACCGCCACCACCGGGTTCACGTAGGCGTACGTGGCGACCAGCGAGATCGGCGCGTGGTGCAGCAACCAGACGTACGCGGTGAAGGCGACCAGCGAGCCGGCGACCATCAGGTACGCCAGCGCGGCCCACGACCGGCCGGTCACGTCGCCCGGCGAGAAGCCGCGCAGCTCGTTGCGGGCCAGACCGAGCCCGGCCAGCGCGGCGGCCCCCGCGACCATCTCGTACACGGTGGCGACAAAGGGGTCGGTGGGCATCCGCAGTCGCCCGGAGAGGAACGAGCCGACCGACCAGCAGACCGCCCCCGCGACCACGATGAGCGCCCCGGCCAGCGGCACCGCTGCCGTGTCCCCGGTGGGAAGCACCAGCAGCACCAGACCGAGGAAACCGACGGTCACCCCGACCATGGTCCACCCGCGGGGCCGGTCGCCGGTGGCCGTACGAAGCAGCGCCACGAGCAGCGGGACGGTGGCGACCAGCAGGGCCGCGATGCCCGACGGTACGGCCGTCGCGGGCGGACCGGACTCGGCGAGCACCACCAGCCCGTTGCCGCCCGCCAGCAGCAGCACGCCGATCAGCGCGGCCGAGCTGAGCTGCCGACGATCCACCCGTAACGCACCCGGTCCCCGGCGCAGTCGCAGGACGGCGGCGAGCACCAGCGCCGCCACGGCGAAGCGAAGGGCGGCCGAGGTGAATGGCGGCCACGACTCCACGGCGATCCGGATGCCGAGGTAGGTGGAACCCCAGAGGACATAGACCAGCGCCAGCGCGGTCCAGACCAGAGCTGGTCCGGCCGGCGTACGTGAGAAAGATGAGCCCATCGGTGGGCCACGCTACGGTGACCAGGTGTCGGCGTCCGACGAGGGTGACCGAAATCTCTCAGCGGTGGAGTACGCAGGAGGCTGGATGGCGAACTACGGATCCCCCCACGGTGCGCCCCCGCCGTGGGACGGGCGACGCCCCGGCGACGCGTACGACGCCACGCCGGATCCGCCCCGCCGGAGCGGTTGGGGCGAGACGCCCGCCACGCCGGATTGGCAGTCGGGCGCGACGCCCGGCACCCAGGGCTGGCAGGCGGGCGGGCAGACCACCGTCGGGTACCAGCCGCCGACGGTGCCGTACCAGTCGGGCAGCCCGACGGCGTACCTGGCCGGGCCGACACCGCCGCGCCCGAGGCGCCGGCGTGGCGCGCTGCGGACGGTACTGGCCGTGCTGGCGGCCGTCGTGCTCGGGGGCACGGCCGTGCTGTGGTACCGGGCAGGCGCAATGGACGAGGGGGCGTCGCCGGCCGAGGCCGGGCCGACCACGAACGCCACGGTGCCGGGGCCGGTGGGAGCGTTGCCCACTGCGCCCGCGCCGGCCTCCTCGGCGGACCCACGTTTCGTGAAGGTCGGTGAGTGCGTCCGAAACACCGGCCCGGTTGGTGGGAAGCCGAAGCTGCTCATCGCCGACTGCACCCCGCAGACGTACGAGGTGCTGCGCCGGTTCGACGGCCAGACCAGCGGTGAGAAGGACGCCGAGACGAAGTGCGGGGCGGTGGCCGGCTACACCGACTGGTTCTTCTTCGACAGCGAACTGGACTCGTTGGACTTCGTCCTCTGCCTGAGGAAGCGCTGACCGCCTCCGCGGTAGCCGAAACTAGGGCTGTCTAGCATCCATGGTAGAGAGCCCTAGTTTTTGGTCGAGGACGGAAGACACGCCGATAGCCGCCTCTAGCCATCTCTAGGTTTACGGCTAGACGGCTCGATACTGTGCGATGCGTGGATCCCGTCCGCAACCCGTACGCCCCGGGCGCCGGTCAGCGTCCGCCCGAACTCGCCGGGCGGGGGCGGGAACTGGACGTCTTCGACGTGGTCCTGGAACGCATCGCCCGAGGCCGCCCCGAGCGCAGCCTGATGCTCACCGGGCTGCGCGGCGTCGGTAAGACGGTGCTGCTCAACACGCTCCGCTCGCAGGCCATCAACCGGCTCTGGGGCACCGGCAAGATCGAGGCCCGGCCGGACCAGTCGCTACGCCGCCCGATCGCCGCCGCCCTGCACATGGCGGTCCGGGAACTGGCGCCCCGGCACCGCGCCCCGGACCGGATCGACGCCTTCCTCGGCGTACTCAAGGCGTTCGCGCAGCGCACCGTGCCGACCGCCCGCGGGGCCGCCCCGAAGCTGCGCGACCGCTGGCAGCCCGGCATCGACGTGCCGGCGAGCAGCGGCCGGGCCGACTCCGGCGACATCGAGATCGACCTGGTCGAGCTGCTCACCGACGCGGCCGGGGTCGCCGCCGACGTGGGCACCGGGATCGCCGTCTTCATCGACGAGATGCAGGACCTCGGCGCGGAGGACGTCTCCGCGCTCTGCGCCGCCTGCCACGAACTGTCCCAACTCGGTGCCCCGCTGATCGTGGTCGGCGCCGGCCTGCCGCACCTGCCGGCCGTGCTCAGCGCGGCCAAGTCGTACTCGGAACGGCTCTTCCGCTACCAACGCATCGACCGGTTGGACCGGCTCGCCGCCGACCAGGCGCTCTGCGCGCCGGCGGCGCGGGAGGGGGTCGAGTACGAGCAGAAGGCCCTCGACCTGCTCTACGAGAAGTCCGGCGGGTACCCGTACTTCGTCCAGGCGTACGGGAAGGCCACCTGGGATCATGCGCCCCGCTCCCCGATCACCACGGCGGACGTGCGGGTCGCCGCCCCCGAGGCGGAGGCCGAACTGGCGGTCGGCTTCTTCGGCTCCCGCTTCGAGCGGGCCACCCCGGCCGAACGCGAGTACATGCGGGCCATGGCGACGCTGTCGCTGGTGCGGGGCGAGGACGACGGCGGCGGTCGGGACGACATGGACGCGGCGGTGCCGACCGCCGAAATCGCCCGCGCGCTCGGCCGCAAGCCGGCCAGCCTGTCGCCCGCCCGGGACGCGCTGATCAAGAAGGGGCTGATCTACTCCGGCGAGCGGGGCACGGTCGCCTTCACGGTTCCGCACTTCGGCCGCTACCTGCGCACCCAGCCGACCTGACCACAGCCCACGCCGACCGGACCGCGGCCCGCCCTGTCCGGCCGCCGGTCAGACGCGGGACCAGGGGGGCGGGAAGACCACCTCGCCCGACGGGGGCGGCGGCTCGCCGCTGACGTCCGGCGACAGCACCAGCGCCTGCCAGGGCTCGCCGAGACCGGACCACGGGCTGGTCAACCCCAGCCGGTCCGCCGGACCGAACCCGAACCGTCGGTAGTAGGCCGGATCGCCGAGCACCACCACCAGCCGCTCGCCCAACTCGGTGGCCGCGTCCAGCGCGGCCTGCACCACCGCGGCGCCGTGGCCGACCCGCTGCCGGTGCGGGGCCACCCCGACCGGCCCGAGCACCAACGCCGGCCACCGGACGGCGTCGGACGCGACGTGGACGCGACTCAACAGCGCGTACCCGACCACCTCGCCGCCGTACTCGGCCACCATGGCCAGTTCGGGAATCCACGCCGCGCTGCCCCGCAGTTCCTCGACGAGCGTCACCTCGCCCGGGGTGGTGCCGTCCGGCCGGGCGAACGCGGCGGTCAGCACCCGGCGGACCGCGAACGTGTCGGCCGGGTCCTCGGGGCGCAACCGCAGCGTCGTCACCCGCGCGACGTTACCCGCCTCTGCCGGTCCATCAGCGACGGTCGCTCAGATCGGCGTGGCGCTACCCGGGCCGATCCGGATCGGCGGTTGTCGGGGTGGCCGTCGCTCCGACGGGGTATGACTGACCCATGAAACCCGTGCGCTTCCTCGCCCGCGTCATGTTGAGCGGCATCTTCGTGGCCAGCGGCGCCCGCAACCTTCAACATCCCGAGCGGCTCGTCCCGGTCGCCAAGCCGGTCACCGACCGGGTCGCCCTCCTGATCCAGCGGACCGCCCCGCAACTTCCGACCGACCCGGAGACACTGGTCCGCGCCAACGCGGCCGTGCAACTCGCCGCCGGCCTGATGTTCGCCACGGGCCGGTTCACCCGCCCCGCCGCCCTGCTGCTCGCCGGCACCCTGGTGCCCACCACGGTCGCCGGGCATCCGTTCTGGAACAGCGACGACCCGGCGACCCGGACCAGTCACCAGATCCACTTCCTGAAGAATCTCGGTCTCCTCGGCGGGCTGCTGCTGGCCGCCGCGGACACCGAGGGGAAGCCGGGTCTGCGCTGGCGGGCGGGTCACCGCATCGGTCATTCCCGCCGGTCCGTCCGGCGTGCCGTCCGTACGGCCCGCCGCGAGGCCCGCATCGCCCTCCGGTCGGCCGCCGCGGCGCGCAAGATCCCCGGCTGACCTGCATCAATACGGCCGCCACCCCCGCAAGGCCGCGAATCTCCTGAACCACCCCACTGCCGTTAACGCGGCGGAAATGTCGCAAACATGTGTGGGATCGGACACGGTCGTATAACGCGGGAGGCATTGACGTGAGGTGCCGTTCTAGGCTCCGTACCGGACCTGGACGGGTAGGACGACCTTGGTACGGGGGTGGCCACGCCATGCCGACGATCGTCGGTTCAGGGCTGGACCGCCTCGCCACGGTCCGCCGCGCTACGCGCGGCATCGAGCGCAGGACGGTCGTACGGATCGGCATCGTCACCGCCGTCGCGTACGCGGCATGGCTGGCCATCGGCCTGTTCGGTCGACCGTACAACTTCTTCGACATGAAGATCTACCACGGCGCGGTGGTGTGGTGGGCCAGCGGTCACGATCTCTACGACTTCATCGCGCCCACCACCACCCTCGGTTTCACCTACCCGCCCTTCGCCGCCCTGGCGATGCTGCCGATGGCGTACCTGCCGGTCGCGGCGGCCGGCTGGGTCAACGCGGTGGGCAGCATCGCGGCACTGGCGGTGGTGCTGGCCGCGCTGCTGCGCCCGATCGTCGAACGGCTCGGCTGGTCGCTCTGGTTCACCGTCGGGATCGCCACGGCGATGTTCGTCGCCCTCGAACCGATCCGGGAAACCCTCGGCTACGGCCAGGTCAACCTGCTGCTCTTCGCACTTGTCATGGCCGATCTGATCGGGTTGCGCTGGCGCTCCCGGCGGGGCACCCACGGCCGCCACACCGACGGTGTCCTGCTGCGTTTCCTCTACAGCGGATCATGGGCCGGCCTGGGTATCGGGCTGGCCACCGCGGTGAAGCTGACCCCCGCGCTGTTCGTCGTCTACCTGCTGGTCACCCGGCAGTGGCGGGTCGCGGCCACCGCGGTCGGCACCACCATCGGCGTCACGCTCGGCGCGTTCGCCCTGGTCGGTCCGGAGTCCCGGGCGTACTTCGCCGGGGTGCTCTGGCAGACCGAGCGGGTCGGCGCCGCCGACATGACCCCCAACCAGTCGTTGGCCGGCCTGCTGGCCCGGCTGTACGACTCCATCGAGACGCCCGGCCTGCTCTGGCTGTCGTTCTCCGTGCTGATCCTGGCGCTCGGGCTGTCCCGGGCCGCCACCGCCCGCGCCGAAGGCGACGAACTGACCGCCTTCACGCTCGTCGGGCTGACCGCCAACGTGATCAGTCCGATCTCCTGGACACACCACCTGGTCTGGGTCGTCCCGGCGGTCATCGTGCTCGCCGACGCCGCGATACGCCGGCACGAGGCGAGCCGGGGCCTGGCGCTGCGGGCGGCGCAGTCGTCGGCGTACAAGGGTCCGCCGGTCAACGGGCTGCGCCCGCCGCTCTGGTACCCGACGCTGACCGGCCTGCGGCACGCCGTCGCGGCCGCCGGCCTCTACCTGCTCTTCCTGGTCTCGCCCATCTGGCCGTACGAACACCAACTCCCCGAGGTGTCGCACTACCAGGACGGCCTGTTCGGCGCGCTGATGGAGAACTCACTGGCGCTGGCGCTCATCGTGCTGGTGGCCGCGCTGCCCTGGCGGCCCGGTGCCGAACCGGCGTTCTACACCCTCCGGACGGCCCGCGTCCCGGCCGGTGCGGCACGTCGCTGACCACGCCGGCCGACCGGGCGACCGGACCGGATCCGGTCAGGGGCAGTTCACCCACTCCTCGGTGCCGTCGGCGAAGACCTGCCGCTTCCAGATCGGCAGACGCGCCTTGACCTCGTCGACCAGCCGGGCGCAGGCGGCGAAGGCCGCCGCCCGGTGCGCGGTGCTGACCGCGGCGACCAGGGCGGCGTCGCCGATCTCCAGCCGCCCGATCCGGTGCGAGACCGCGACCGCGTAGACGTCGGGGTCGGCCGCGATCTCGGCGGCGACCTCGCGGAGCACGGCCTCGGCGCTGGGATGCCCCTCGTACTCCAGCAGGACGACCGGCCGGCCGTGGTCGTGGTCGCGGACGACGCCCTGGAAGGAGACCACCGCACCGGCCCGGCGGTCGGCGACCGCCGCCTCGTGCGCGGCCAGGTCCAACGGCCGGTCGGTGACGGCGAGTACGGTCACGGCCACGTCGGTGCTCACCCCGCACGCTCCCCCGGCAGCAGCGGCAGCGGCACGACCGGCACCCGCGCGCCGACCTCGCCGCTGGTGCCGGGACGGATCACCGCGAAGCCGTCCGCGCCGGCCAACCCGCGCAGCATCGCCGAGCCGACGTGGCGCACCGGGTGGGCGGTGCCGGCGGCCCGGTCCAGCCGGACCAGCGCCAGATGGGTGTACGCGCCCCGGCCGGGCACCGGCTCGGCGAGCGCGGCGTACGGCAACGCCGGCACGGGTCGACCGGTCAGCCCGGCCAGCAACGGCGCGACCAGGGAGACCAGGGCGACGATCGCCGACTGCGGGTTGCCCGGCAGCCCGGCCACGAACCGGACCCGGCCGTCGGCGCCGGTCACCCGGGCCAGCAGCATCGGGAAGCCGGGACGCACCGCGACGGTGTTCACCACGTACTCCGCGCCGAGGGCCGCGAGCGCCGGGTGCAGGTGGTCGACCGGGCCGTGCATGGTGCCGCCGGTGGTGCAGACCAGGTCGGCGGCGTCGAGTGCGCCACGCAGCGCGGCCACGTGGGCGGGGAGCGTGTCGGCGACCGGACCGACCACGTCGGCGGGGGGCACCTCACAGCCGTAGCGACGCAGCCAGGCCGGCACCGCCGGGCCGAGCGCGTCCCGCACCCGCCCGGCGCCGGGCGGGCCGGCGGTCAGCAGCTCGTCGCCGAAGACCAGCAGCGCGGCCCGGGGCCGGCGGCGCACCCGGAGCTGGTCGTGGCCGCAGGAGGCGGCCAGCCCGACCAACGCCGGGTCGACCGGGGTACCGGCAGGGAGCAGTTCCTCACCCGCGTACGCCTCCTCACCCGGCTCCCGCCACTCCGGCTTCGGCCGTGGGGTGCCGGTGACCCGCCCGTCCGGCGTACGGCTCGACTCCTCGATTCGCAGCACCGCGGTGGTACCCGTCGGGACCATCGCCCCGGTGGCGATCTCGACGGTGGTGCCGTCGGCGGTCAGCGGGGGCGGGCTGTTCCCGGCCAGCGCCCGCCCGACGACGTCCCACGGGCCCGCACCCCGCACCGCCCAGCCGTCCACGCTGGAGGTGGGAAAGGCGGGCAGGTCGGTCCGGGTGGTCAGCGGTTCGGCGAGCGTGTGCCCGTCGGTGTCGGCAAGCGGCCGGGTGACCACGGGCAACGCGGCGGCACGGCCGGCCGCGTACACCCGGGCGCGGGCCTGTTCCCAGTCGGCCGGCGGCGGCGCGGCCACCTGCGCCGCCGTGGCGGCGGTTTCCGTGCTCACCGGCTGGCCTCCCTTCCCGGGGGTGTTTCCGCGTTTCGTCATGGCGAGCCTATCGCCACGCCGTCCCGCCTCACTGTCAGTGGTCGCCACCGCGCAACTGGTCCACGGTGTGGGCCAGGATCGGTCCGAGCACGGCGAGACCGTCCCTGGCCCCGCCGGTCGAACCGGGCAGGTTGACCACCAGCATCCGACCGGCCACCCCGGCGAGCGCGCGGGACAGCGCCGCCGTGGGGACGCGGTCCCGGCTGTGCGCGCGGATCGCCTCGGCGATGCCGGGGATCTCGTAGTCCAGCAGCGCCCGGGTCACGTCCGGAGTCCGGTCGGTCGGGGTGATCCCGGTACCCCCGCTGGTCAGCACCACGTCGACACCGTCGGCGAGGGCGGCCCGCAGCGCCGCGCCCACCGGCTCCCCGTCCGGCACCACCACCGGGTCGTCGACGGCGCAGCCCAGCTCGCGCAGCCCCGCCACCAGCAGCGGTCCACTGGTGTCGGCGTAGACGCCGGCGGCGGCCCGGTTGGAGGCCACCACCACCCGGGCCCGGATCACGGCCGGTCCACCGGGCGGACCCACTCGCCGGTCTTGCCGCCTTCCTTGCGGAGCACCCGGACGGCCTCCACGCTGGCGGCCGGGTCGACCGCCTTGACCATGTCGACCAGCGCGAGGCCGGCGACGGCCACGGCGGTCAACGCCTCCATCTCGACCCCGGTGCGGTCGGCGGTCCGCGCCGTTGCCGTGATCTCGACGGTGTCGGCGGTGAGTTCGAGGTCGACCGCGACGCCGTGCAGGGCGATCGGGTGGCAGAGCGGGATCAGCTCGGGGGTGCGCTTGGCGCCCATGATGCCGGCGAGCCGGCCGACCGCGAGGGCGTCGCCCTTCGGCAGTCCGTCGCGGCGCAGCAGGTCGACCACCTCGGCGGTGGTGCGCAGCCGGCCGGCGGCGACGGCGAGCCGGCCGGAGACCGGCTTGGCGGAGACGTCGACCATGCGGGCCGCGCCCGCCGCGTCGACGTGGGTGAGCTGCTGCCCGGGTTCGGTCACGGCGCCGAGCCTATCGTCCGGTCCGCGCACGACGCTCCGGTGCGGGCACGGCGGCACCGTCGACCAGGGAAGCAGCCGCGGCGATCTGCACCGCAAGCCAGCAATAGCCCATATTTCCAAGAATGCGACGAGGGCGTTCGACTTTCGTTCGACAGTCCGGGCCGGATTCGGGTGGCCGGTCGCGATCCGGCACCATTCCTTCACCGGGCTCCGTCCCGGATGGTCCCCACCGGCCCTCGCCTGATCCGACGGAGGACTCGAACTGAACCCCGGATGAGTGGCGGTCACCCCGCCGCGACACTGGGACTGCCAGTGGATTTTTCACGCACCGAGACGAACACCTGACGCATCGGCGTGGGTACGCAAAAGAACGACCTTACCGCTCTCCGCACAGACCTGATAAACGGAAAGTCATGAATAGCCACGTAGTTGGCTTATGTTGAATGAAATTACATATACACATCCTAATTATCGCCATCTTCACTTACGCTGCCAATCATCAACGAAGCAGCACATCGCCAGCAAATAAGGCGGGTGCCCGGAGGCGAGGGAGGCAGGACATGCGCGGCAGCGAGTGGGGCTGAGTTCCAGACCTGTGACCTCTGGGTCCCGCGCGATAGGCTGCGGCCAGAGGTGAGGCGGTCAGCCGGGAGTGGTGTGACTCTTACCAGGCGACGCGAGAATGAGACCGATCGGCAGCTCCGGCTGCTCGTCGGTCTCGTCGTCGTTCTCGCGACCTGCGCGACCCTCGCCGCGCTCTGGGCCACCGTGGTCTCCGTCCCACCCCGGTCCATCGACGACGCGGCCGTGCTGCTCGCGCTCGCCCTGACGGTCACGATGGGTACCTCGGTCAAGGTCCGCATCCGCATCAGGTCAACCACCCACCTGATCAGCTGGAGCGAGATGGCCATCGTGCTCACCGTGGCCCTCGCGCCCCTGCCCTGGGCCGTGCTCTGCACCCCCATCGGCGCCGCGCTGGCCTCCTGGCGCCTCCCCGCGATCAAGTTGTTCTTCGGGGTCGGCAAGAACACCATCCTCGCCTCCGGGGCCGGCGCCACGCTGGCGGCCCTGCACTGGGCACCCACCATGGGCATCGCCCAACAGGTCGGCCTCCTCGCCGTCGCCTACCTGGTCGCTGCCCTGCTGGACGACGTGCTGGCCATACCCGTCATCGCCATCGCCTCGGGCACCCGGATCTCCCGCCAGTTCCGCAGCAACCTCGACCTGCGGATCGGCGGCTTCGTGGTGCGGTTCGTGGTGGCCGCCTGCACCCTGATCCTGCTCCGGGCCGACCCCCAGCTGCTGCTCGCCGTGCCACCCCTGGTGCTCAGCCTGCACCTCGCGTACTCCACCCGGATCCGCACCCGCACCGAGCAACAGGCCTGGCAGCGCCTCGCCCGCACCACCGACGCCCTCAACGTGGTCGAGCTGGACCAGGTCCTCACCATCGCGGTGACCCAGGCCGCCGAACTCTTCTCCGCCGACGAGGTCGAGATCGTGCTCGGCGACGAGGGCCGGACCATCCGCGGTGCCAGCGGCGTGATCACGTACGACGGACCGGCCAGCGAACCCAGCCCGATCGACGGCGCGGTGGTCACCGCCCGCCTCGAAGGGCACGACCGGACCGCCGACATCGGCACCCTGCGACTGCGTTTCCACGGGCCGGTCCAGCTCTCCGAACGCGAGCAGTACACCCTGCGCACCTTCGCCTCCGCGCTCTGCACCGCCGTCCGCAACGCCCGCGCGTACGCGGAACTGGCCCGGGTGGCCGCCGAACACGAGCACGCCGCCACCCACGACGCCCTCACCGGCCTCGCCAACCGCCGACACCTGCTGGAAAGCGGCACCGAGCAGCTCAACACCCGGCACGCCGAGGGGATCACCGCGCTGGTCCTGATCGACCTCAACCACTTCAAGGAGGTCAACGACACGCTCGGGCACGCCGCCGGGGACCAGGTGCTCACCCAGGTCGCCGACCGGCTGCGCGACGCCGCCCGGGACACCGACCTGGTGGCCCGCCTCGGCGGCGACGAGTTCGCCGTGCTGCTGCGCGGCCTGTCCGCCCCCGCCGTCGCCGCGCACCGGGCGGAAACGCTGATCGGCGTCCTGCACGAGCCGTTCGAGGTGGACGGGATGCGGATCAGCGTGGAGGCCAGCGGCGGCATCGCAGCCGCCCCCGCCAGCGGCGGCATGCCGGAACTGCTGCGCCGCGCGGACGTGGCGATGTACCAGGCCAAACGGGCCGGCCAGCGGATCGCCACGTACGCCCCCACCCGGGACACCGCCGACCTCGGCCGGCTCGCCCTCGGCGGTGAACTGCCCCGGGCGGTCGCCGACCAGGAGTTCACCGTCGACTTCCAGCCGATCGTGGAGCTGGGCAGCGGCGCGGTGACCGGCGCGGAGGCCCTGGCCCGCTGGCACCATCCCGTGCACGGCGTGATCGACCCGCTGCGCTTCATCGACGCCGTCGAACGCTCCGGCCTGCTGCCGGCGTTCGCCGAGGCGATCCTCGACCAGGCCCTGCTGGCCGCCGTCACCTGGCGTACCGCCGGCTTCGACGTGCCGGTCTCGGTCAACGTGTCCCCACGCAGTCTGCTCGACGCCCGCTTCCCCGGCGCGGTCCTGGCCCGGCTACGCGCCCACGACCTGCCGCCGGAACGGCTTGTGCTGGAACTGACCGAGACGCTGACCCTCAGCCAACTCGACGTCGTCGACCAGGTGCTCAACCGGCTGCGCGAGGCCGGCGTCCGGCTCGCTCTCGACGACTTCGGCACCGGTTACTCCTCCCTCTCACTGCTCTCCCGCATCCCCGTGCACGAGCTGAAGATCGACCGGAGCTTCGTCACCGCGATGGACGGCTCCCCGGAGGCCGCCGCGGTGATCCGCTCCACCCTCGACCTGGGCCGCAGCCTCGACCTGACCGTGGTGGCCGAGGGCGTGGAGAGCGAGTCGCAACGCCGCGCCCTCTGGGAGCTGGGCTGCGGTGCCGGACAGGGGCACCTGTTCGCCCGCCCGCTGCCCGCCGGCACTCTCCTCGCCGCCCTGCAACGCGGGCCGGGCGGCCGCCCGGGCGTCCTCGTCCCGCCGCTGCACGACACCGGCACCGTCATCCGGCTCGCTGCCGGCCGCCGTCCACCCCCGCGGATCCGCAACGCCGGTCTGCCACACTTGCCCGCGTGACCGCCCCCTCCCGAGCCGCCCGCACCTGGCGGACGGTGCACTCCGCCGCCGGCGGCCTCGCCCTCGACCTGGGCCTGTACGCCATCTCCGCCGGCTTCGCCGCGGCCACCGCGGCCACCTCCACCCTGGCACCGCACCGCGCGTGGGGAAGCATCGCCACGGTCGGCTACCTGCTCGCCACGCTGCTGGTCGCCGGTCAACTCCTGGTCCGCCGGGCCAGGCCAGCCTGGGCCGGCACCGCGGCCCGGTCGGCGGTCGCCGGGCTGGCCTGGCTGACCACCGCGCTGCTCCCCCTCGTGGCGCAGAGCGTGCAGCGGGCGGCCGGGCGTACCGACCGGGCGCAGGAGGAAGTGGTGGTGGTGGAGCACGCCGGGATCCGGCTGACCGAGACCGGCACCCCGTACCTCGGCCACGACGCCATCGCGGCGCTTCCCGCCGACGAACGGCTGCTCGGCTACACGCCGTACCAGCCGGGAATGGCGCTGTTCGGGCTGCCCCGAGCCGCCACCGACGCCTGGTGGACCGACTCCCGGGTCTGGTTCGCGCTGGTCACCGCACTGGTGTTGACGCTGGCCGTGGCCACCCTGCGCGACACCCGGCGGTTTGCCACCGGAAGCCCGGCGCCGGCCGCCGTGCTGCGCGGCGTACAGGCCGCCACCGTACTGCCGGTCTGCGCGCTCACCCTCGCCACCGGCGGCGATGACCTGCCGGTCCTCGCGCTCTGCCTGCTCGCCCTGGCGTTCGCCGCCGCCGGCCGACCCGTCGCCACCGGCGTCGCCGTCGGGCTCGCCGGGGCACTCAAGCTCTTCGCCTGGCCGGTCGCCCTGGTGCTGATCTTCTGGGGCGCGACCCGACGCTCCGGTCTGCGGGTCGCCGTCGGCGCGTTCGGCCTGCCGGTACTCGCCCTGCTCCCCGCCCTGCTGGTCGACCGGGACGCCCTGGTGGAGAACGTCCTGCGGTTCCCGCTCGGGCACGGACTGGTCACCAGCCCCGCCCAGTCTCCCTTCCCCGGGCACCTCGTGGCGACCACCCTGCCGGCCGGTCGGGCCGTCGCCGCCGCGCTGCTCGTCGCGGCCGGACTGGCCATCGCCGTCCGGCTGCTGCGCCGCCCGCCCCGCACCGCCGCCGCAACCGCGCTGGTCTGCGGGTACGGCCTGCTCGCGGCGATCCTGCTGATGCCCTCCACCCGCTTCGGGTACCTCCTCTACCCGCTCGCCCTGCTGATCTGGGCCCCCGCGCTGCTGTCCACCCCCACCCGTGTTCCCGTTTCCCGGACGGAGGCGCACGCCAGGGCGTAGACCTGGAACATGAGCACCTACCGCGATCGTGAGGACGCCGGCCGGCAACTCGCCGAACGACTGACCGGCCTCGTCGGCCAGCCCGACGTCATCGTGCTGGGGCTGGTTCGCGGTGGCGTACCGGTGGCCCGGGTCGTCGCCGACCGGCTCGGCGCCCCGCTGGACGTCCTGGTGGTCCGGAAACTGGGCATGCCGTTCGCCCCCGAGGTCGCCTTCGGCGCGCTCGGGCCGAGCGGCATACGGGTGCTCAACGATCCGGTCGCCGCCCGGCTCGGCCCCGACGACGTCGCCGAGGTACAGCGGCGGGAACAGGCCGAACTGGACCGGCGGGAGGCCCGCTACCGGGCCGGCCGCCCACCACTGGACCTGACCGGGCGTACCGCCGTGATCGTCGACGACGGCCTGGCCACCGGCGCCACGGCCCGGGCCGCCGTCCGGGTCGCCCGCCACCTCGGCGCCCGCCGGGTCGTCGTCGCGGTACCGGTCGGCTCGCAGGAGGCGTACGAGATGCTGGCCGCCGAGGCCGACCAGGTCGTCTGCGCCCAACGGCCGCCCGACTTCGGGGCGGTCGGCGCCTACTACGACGACTTCCACGAGGTCTCCGACGACGAGGTCACCCAAGCGTTGATCGCCACCGCCTGAAAGTTCGCCACCACGGGGTACGGTCGAACGATGCAGCTCACCTGTCCCAAGTGTCACGCAGACATGCGCCAGTACGAGCGCAGCGGAGTCGTCATCGACCAGTGCAGCGAGTGCCGGGGGATCTTCCTCGACCGCGGCGAGCTCGAGAAGCTCTTCGAGGCCGAGGCGAACTGGAACCGGCAACACGCCGCCGGGGTGCCGGGGCAGCAGCCCCAGCAGGCCCCCGCGCCGGGTGGGTACGCCC
>NZ_SMJY01000106.1:0-21313 GCF_004348355.1 Micromonospora sp. KC721
GACCCGCCCTGGCGCTGTACGCGGTCGGCTCAGTCCCGGTGGCCCTGCGCGCCGCCGTACCCGAGGCCGCACTCCAGGTCGGACTGCTGCTACTCACGATCTCGGTCACCTGGCTCGCGATCCACCTCTGGCGCAACGCCGACCGTGTGTCCAGCGCGCCGGCATGACCCAACCTGTCCCGCCGCCCCGACCCACACCGGCCGGGGCGGCGGGACAGCGCCGAGTTGAACGCCAGGAAGCGCGGGGCGGACGCCAGCCGCCCGTTGCCGTCGAGGATCCCGGGCGTCCGCCCCCTGCCCGGCGTGCTCAAGGACCCGACGAGGGAGTGAGAGCGGCATCGGCAGGTCATCGGATCCTCAAGGCGCGGCCCGGCACACAAAGGTGTGCCGGGCCGCGCGATGGGCGTCACTTCAGGTAACTGACCAGCGAGAGGTCACGTTCGAAGACACCCTGCACGGCAGGCCTCGCTACCGAGTCGTCGACGTCCACCATCAGTACGCCGAGCTTGGATCGCCTCGAGTCGAGAAGTTCCTCGTGGCCCCGGTCACGGTGGCGCTAAGTGGGCCGTTGTCGTCGCTGGTAGATGAGGATCATCGTGTCGAGGGTTTGGGTGATCCGTTCGCGCAGTTCCTGGGGGGCGAGGATCTCGGCGTCGGCTCCGAGTTTCAGGAGTTCGGGGATGGCCTGGTCGATGGACTCGATCGGGATGGTGACTCGGGTCCAGCCGTCCGGATCTGGTTCGGTCGCCGTCCGGCTGGCGGCTTGGGTTATGGCCGGTTCCATGATGTGTGGCAGCCGTTTCAGGGCGTTCGGGGAGAGGCGGAGAGTCGCCTGGCCCTGATGGCGGCGGGTGTCGAAGCGTTCCAGGTAGGTCTGCCAGTAGCTGCCCAGGTCGAACCCTTCTATCCGATCAAACCGCTCGGTGAGCACGTCGAGGGCCAGCAGTCGGGAGATCCGGTAGGCGCGGAACTGGCCCGCGCTGCGGGCCAAGAGATACCAGTGGCCTGCCTTGAGGACCAGCCCGTAGGGGTCCACTGTCCGGGTGACCTCGTGGGGCTCCGCCCATCGCAGATAGCGCATCCGTACGGTGAGCTGGTTCCACACGGCGTCCGCGACCGCCGTCAGGTGCGGTGTGTGGTCGGCGTCGCGGTACCATGACGGCGCGTCGAGGTGGAAGCGTTCGGAGATCCGTCCAGCGCGGTCGCGTAGTTCCGCCGGCAGCGAGGCCATGAGTTTGAGTTGCGCGGCGGTCACGACGGCGCCCAAGCCGAGGTCTGCGGCGGCCGTCGGTAGCCCGGTCAGGAACAGCGACTCCGCCTCTGCGACGGTGAGGCCGGTCAGCCGGGTGCGGTAGCCGTCGAGCAATTGGTAGCCGCCGTCGTGCCCCGCTTCGCCGAACAGCGGGATGCCCGCCGCGCTGAGGGATTCCATGTCCCGGTAGACGGTGCGTACCGACACCTCCAAGGTCTCCGCCAGTGCCTGGGCCGTCATCCGGCCGCGGGTCTGCAGCAGCATCAGGATGGACACCAGACGGCTCGCGCGCATGACGACAAGTGTGCCGCGATCCACTGACAGGAGGTGTCAGGAGACCGCCCGTAACGTCTCGGCTAAGGGCCACGTGGCGGGTCAGGAACAGTGCTGACGTGAGCACGAACCAGGGAACCAAGCCCCCAACTCCTGCCCGCCACCCCCAGGGTCAGAAACGAAGGAAGAGATTGTGATTGACATCAACGAGTTCGTCGACCGCTACGTGGGCGTGTGGAACGAGCCCGACTCGGACGCCCGGCACAAGACCATCACTGAACTATGGGCCGAGGACGGCGTCGAAGCTACTGAGTCCGCGGAGCATCGCGGGCATGCGGCCATCGAGGCTCGGGTCACTGACGCGTACGAGGAGTTCGTGCAGACGGGAGGGTTCGTCTTTATCTCCGCGAACGATGTTGAAAGCCATCACAACGCCATAAAGTTCACTATTCGCATGGTCCCTGCTAGCGGCGGGAACACCGCCTGGACAGCTCTTGTCTTCATCCTGCTCGGCCAGGACGGGAGGATCCGGTACGACTACCAGTTCACCGGAAGCGCGGACGCGGCCGCACCTGTCGACGTATCGAGGCAGCAGGACGTGAACACCCGCGCCGTCGTGGAGGAACTCCTCCGCCGGATAGGCGACGGTGACCCAGACCGGATCGCTGACCTGTTCGCCGAGCAGGTCGACTGGCAGGTGGACTGGCCAGTCGAGGGCCACCCGGCGGTGCCATGGATTCGTCCCCGTTCGACCCGCGCCGACGTCGCCGACCACTTCCGCGCGCTGGATGCCTTCCACGTACCCGACAGGCGAGGCGCGTCGGTAGCCCGGATCCTCGTCGACGGCAAGGACGCGGTAGTCCTAGGAGAAATCTCGCAGACGGTGAAGGCCACCGGCAGGGCGTACACCTTCCCGGTCGCACTGCACGTCACCGCCGAGGACGGTCTGATCATCCGCTACCACGTGTACGAGGACAGCCTCACGGTCGCGCAAACGCTCGCGGACGAGGGCATGCACCACTCCTCGACAACGGCGTCGAACGGGTAGGCGATCAGACGGCTCAAGGGCTGTCACGCTACCCAGCGTCCCCGGCACGTATCGGGTATAACCCAACGTCGTGCGGGCCGCAGGCCAGCCCGCATGGCCCCACACCCCACCTGGTCTAGGGCCGCCTCCAGCCGGTGTGGTGGTGGGCGAACCACGCGATCCAACGCCGCTGGCCCGGTGTTTCCACGGCGCGTGGGCGGTAGTGGTTGCGGGTCCAGGTGATCGCGTCGTCGACGGGGTGTCCGGCCAGCACGGCCAGGCAGGCGATCACCGTGCCGGTCCGGCCGGTGCCGCCGGTGCACGCGATCTCGACGTGCTGGCCGGAGCGAGCGAGCCGGTATGCGGCGGCGATTTTCGCGGCTGCGTCCTCAGAGTCGCGCGGGGTGCGGAAGTCCGGCCAGAGGATCCAGTTGGCGGGCCAGTCCGGCTGCCACGGGACGCGTCGGGGGAAGAGGCGGCTGAGGCCGCGACGCGGGGCGTCGGGTGGGTGACCTAGGTAGAGCCCGAAGTCCGGCAGAAGACCCGACGGGAAAGGTTCGCGCCGGCCCCGGCCACGGACGAGCGTGCCATCGGGCAGTGCGATGGTGCCGGTGAACTGCTGGTTCATGCCGTCTCCTCCTCAACCAGCGCGGCGACAAGCCGAAGGATCTCCACGGTGGCCCGCACCCCGCCGGTGGTGAGGACCTTCACCCTTGTCCCGTCCAGGTCGCGCGCCGTCTGCATGTGCAGCGCGGGCCCGTCCTGTGGGCCTCTCGGCAGGCCGTCAAGCAGGGCGATGATCCGGTCGGCGGTGTCGCCGTCAATGCCATCGACGTCGAGAACAGTGGAGACCTCGACTCGGCGGTCGTACGCGTGCCGGTCGGCGGGCCGGCCGGTCAGCGCCTCGAAGTCGGCCCGGGCCACCCGGTACTGCTTCCCGATGCGCACCGCGTTCAGTCGGCCGTCCCGCACATAACTGCGAACCGTGGCCACATGGAGACCGAGCCGTTCGGCGACCTGCTCAATCGTATACCAGTCCTGAGCTATCACTATTCAACCTTCCGCATGAAGGAGCCGATAGCAAATGATACGTAATGAGTTCTAGGGCTGCTCGGCGACGAGGCCCGCTCGCTGGACGTCGCCGTGCTCGCGGCGTACCGGGCGAAGGGCATCACCACCGATCCGCGCGCCTGGAGACGACCGGCGCCGCTGCTGGCCGATGTGATGGCCGCGCTGGAGGGCACCGACGACGCCGGCGGCCGAGTCGCCGCTCGACTGCACCCCTACGTCGCCGGCAGCATGAAGGGCCTCTTCGACGAGCCGACCACCACCACCCAGGGCACCTCGTGGTGTTCGCGGTCAAGGACCTACCCGGACAGCTGCACCCGGTCGGCACGCTGCTCACCCTGGACACCATCTGGCCGCATCGTGCGCGGCGCGACAGCCTCCGGCAGCCGCCCAGACGTCCTGCGGATGGTGCTTTTCGCGCCGGACAATAGATCCAGGTCAGAACAGGAGCAGGTGGTAGGTGAGGGCGATGGTGAAGAAGGGCACCGCGCTGAGGGTGAGCAGGGTGTATGCGGTCCGTCCGGGCAGTGTCCACCATCCGTGTCGCCAGGCCGCGGCGGTCGCTGGGATCATCGGCACGGCGAACGCCAGCGCCGCTGTGGCGAGCACCGGAAGGATCGCCAGGCGCGGGGAGCCCAGCGAGACGGCTTCCATGAGTGCGTTTGGGTCGGCGGACAGCAGGGCGAAGCCGGTCAGGAAGCCAGCGGCCAGGGCGGCGGAGGTCCAGGCGGTGAGCGTGGCGAGCCGGGCGGGCAGACAGGAGCGGCGTTTCCGGGCGCGGCGGACGGCGCCGGCCAGGGGAAGTCCGAGGGCGGCGAGGATGAGTGCCAGCGCGCCGGCGCCGAACAGCGGCAGGTGCAGGGTGGGCGTGTCGTACCAGGGAAGTTTCTCGTAGACCTCGGACGGCAGCGCGGATGAGACGAGTGTGCCGTCGCCGGTGAACGAGATTCGGGCCTGGCCGTCACGTTCCTGGAACAGGCCGGGCGCGATCGGGATCCAGTGCTGGGTGTCGCGGTCGGGGTCGGGAGACAGGCCGGTCGTGGTGAGGGTGCCGTCAGGGCCGGCCGTGACCGTCGGCGCGGCGAGCAGGGTGGAGACCTTCATCAGGCTGGTGTGGCTGGTGCGGGCGGATCGGTAGACGCCGGTGTGGCGGGAGACGTCGCCGGACGCCGGGGCGGCGACGGGGGTGGCCTTGGCAGCAGGGAAACGGGTGTCGACGATCAGGTTGGTGATCTTCTGGGCGTCCCACGGTGCCGCGGTGTCGGTGCCGTCACCGTTGAACACGACGAAGACACCGAACCGCTCGGCCGGCATCAGCGCCATGACGTTGTGGAAGCCGGGGACGTCGCCGTCCTTGTAGAGCAGCGCACGGCCGTCGCGGGGGCGTTCCTCGAGGACGTAGCCCATGCCGGGCATGCGCGGGTCCTGAGTGAAGTGCCGCTGCCGCATGGTGGTGGCGATCGGGTCGTCACCGAGCTGGTCGATCATGTAGTGGCCCATGTCGTCGGGGGTGACGGCGGGTCCGGTCCCGGACGGTGTCCAGGGGGCGTACTGACCTTTCCCCTCGACGTAACCGTCGCCGTCGGGCCGGTAGCCGTGGGCCAGCCGTGCCTCGATCGCGGCGGGGTGCGGCAGGGCGGCGCTGGAGCCGGTCATGCCGTGGGCGGCGAACACGTGCTCGGCGACGTATTGCGCGTACGGCTCGCCGGAGGCGACCTCGACGAGGTGGCCGGCCAGCGCGAGGGCGTAGTTGTCGTAGGCGATGCGGGTGCCGGGTGGACGTACCCGCGCGGGCTGGCGGGTCTTGACGCTCTCGGCGAGGGAGTCGACATTGGCCGGGTCCTCTCCGGCGAGGCCGATGATGTCGTCGTCGAAGCCCGCGGTGTACGTCAGCAGATGGTGCAGGGTGACCGGCCGGCCCGGATAGGTGTCTTTGATCTTGAACGCGGTGAGGTAGTGGTTGACGTCGGCGTTCAGGTCGAGCCTGCCCTGTGCGACGAGTTGGAGCACGGCCTCGGTGGTGAAGACCTTGGCGAGCGATCCGGTGAGGAACGGGGTGGCCGGGTCCACCGGGCGGCGGGTCCGGACGTCGGCGACGCCGTAGCCCCGGCTGAGTACTGTCCGGCCGTCTTCGACGACGACCACGGCGGCGCCAGGGATCCGGTGCTGCGCCATCAGCGCGCTGACCGTGCGGTCGACCACCGCGTCCAGGTCGGGAACGTCGGCGTGGGCCGGGGAGGGGCAGAGGGTCACGGCGGCGAGGGCCGCGATGCCTGCGATGATCACTTTGTTCATGTGACTCAGCCTGCCGAGATGGCCGGCCCCGGCATCAGTGCCCGCCACCTCGAATGCGCGTGCGGAATGCACGACCCGGACCTAAGGTGCCAAAGTTTTGATCGTCCTGCTGGTCCTGGTGGGCGTGGCCTTCGACCCGCTGCACCCGATCCCGGACCTGCCGCTGGCGGTGGTCCTGGCGGTGCAGGCGCTACACTGCCTGACCCCGTGGCGCAACCGTTGGACGCTTGCCGTCCAGGTGGTTCTGCTGCCGTGGGCGGGGCCGGCGGCGGCGGGCCCGGTGGCCGCGTCGTCGCTGCTGCTGTTGCGGGGGTGGCCGCGCTGGTGCCTGTTCGCCGGGGTGGTCGCCACCGCGGCGTTGCTGGTGCCGGCCACGCCGTTCGACATCGGGCTGGCGCTGCTCAACGCGCTGTGCCAGGGGCTGGTCCTGTTCGGGGTGACCCGGCTCGGCGACACGAGAGCGGCGGTCGACGCGGCCCGGGCCGAGTTGGTCGCCCGCTCGGTGACCGACGAGCGCTCGCGCGCCGCCCGCGACCTGGACGACGCGATCGGGCTGGGCCTGTCGCAGATCATCGCGCACGCGGCCAGACGCAACCTCGCCGAGATCATCAGGATCTCCCGGGAGACCGCGGCGCTGGCCCGGGCTATCCCCGAGCGGGCGACCCCGGCCGCCGCGCAGGAAGATCTCATGCCGCGGCTCGCACTGCCCATCCTCGCGGTGGTGCACGGCGGCTATCTGGTGCTCTCGCTCATCTACGTCGGCGGCCGCCCGGCACCCTCACTGATCGCGGCCGGCATCCTCGGGCTGCAGTTCTACCACTCGCTGCCGCGCCCGCCCGGCGAGTTTCCCCGGCGCGCCCCCTGGACGGCCGCCACGCTGGTCGCTCTCACCGTCGCCACGCTGCTCTACCCGGGGCAGCCGTATCCGCAGCTGGCCGGGTTCCTGGCCGGCACGTTCCTGCTGTTCGGCCGGGCGTGGTGGCCGGCCGCCGCGGCGGCGGTCGGCCTGCTCTGCGCGATCCTCGCCGCCCGCGGCTATCCGATCGGGAGGAATCTGTACTGGGGTTTCAACGCGGTCGCCATCGCGGTCATGGTCTACGGCCTCGCCACACAGACCCGGCTGGTCTTCGAGGCGCACCAGACCAGGCTCGCGCTGGCCGGAATCGCCGTCGCCCGCGAGCGCCGACGCATCTCGCACGATGTGCACGACCTGCTAGGACAAGGGCTTTCGGCCATCACCGTACGGGCGGAGCTGGCCAGCCGCTTGAGCGCACCGGACGCCGTGGACGAGCAGATCGCCGAGATCACCTCGATCGCGGGGAGCCAGCTACGGGCCCTGCGCGCCATCGCGCTCGACGAGGAGTCCGACCTGTCGCTGGACGCCGAGATCACCTCGGCCAGGTCGATTCTGGAGGCGGCCGGCATCGATGTGACCGTGCGGCGGGTGCCGGTGAACGAATGCCACCGGGACCGGCTGCTCGCGATCGTGCTGCGCGAGGCCGTCACCAACGTGCTACGACACAGCGCTGCCACGTCCTGCCTCATCGAGATCACCCGGGGCGGGTTGCGGGTCCGCAACGACGGTGCCGGCGGCCTACGGGGAAAGGGTCGGGGCACCGCGAACCTCGCGGCACGGGTCGCCGCGACGGGCGGAGAGCTGACCACCGCCGGCCACAGCGGCACGTACGAGCTGCGGGTGCTATATCCAGCCGTGCTCGATGGCGATGCGGACGGCGTCGAGCCGGTTCCGCGCGCCTAGCTTCGTGACGATCGTGCCGAGATAGTTGCGTACCGTTCCCTTGCTCAGAAACAGCGCCGCGGCGATCTCCGCGAGGTCGGCGCCGTCACCGGCCATCCGCAACACCTCGACCTCCCGCGCGGCGAGCGGGTTCACCGGCCCCGCGATCGCGGCGGCGGCCAACCCCGCGTCGAGGACGGTCTCGCCCGCGGCGACCCGGCGGATGGCGTCGGTGAGCCGGTCGGGCGACGCGTCCTTGAGCATGAAACCGCGGGCGCCCGCTTGCAGAGACCTGCGCAACAGCTCGGGCCGGCCGATCGAGGTCAGCATGAGCACCGCGCTCCGCGGCGCCCCGGCCCGCAGTTCCTCGGCCGCGGCGAGACCATCGAGCCGACCGGGCATCTGAATGTCCAGGACCACTACGTCGGGGCCCGACGCCAGCGCCTGCGCCACGGCTTCCTCGCCGGTCGCGACCTCACCCACGACCCGCATGTCCGGCTCCAGATCGAGTAGCGCGACCAGCGCACCACGGATGAGGTGCATGTCCTCGGCCAACAAGATCCTAATCACGATCAACAGTATTACCCGGCGATTATGATCGCCCGGCCCCTCTGTCAACCACGCCGTGCCTGCTCCATGATCGCTGCCGCAACGAGGCGGCGCACGGCTCAGGTCACCGTCTCCTCCTCGGCCCGCGGGTCGAGGCCGCTGACGTCACAGGGCGATCCGCCTCTCATCTGACGCAATCGTCAGCGCCTCGTGGATGTGGCGGTGTCGTGTCCCTCATCGGGGCTGTTCCTCCTTCGTCTGGTATGCCCAGTCCTTGAAAAGGGCTGGTCTGAGGCGCCGGGCGCGGTAGGACGTGGATCCGACCACGGTGTTCGGGGATCCGGCCGGGACCGGCTGCCACCCATCGCGATCAGGCGACATCACCGAGGCGGCCGGGACTGCCCGTTGCTGCCGACGAACGCTGTACTGCAGAAGATCAGCATCCTGGTCAGAGATCCGCGTGTTCAAGGAGCGGCAGCTGTTTGATGGGACTTGCGGGCGCAGTGCCGGCAGCGTCGTGGGCAGGGTGTTTGTGGTGTGCGCTGGTGAGGCCGCTGGCGCACGTGGTGAGGCACGTTGCCGGCTGCCAGCGTCGGCAGCCGTCAGCCTTCTTTGAGGGCTGCGCGCACGGATCATCGGAGAAGGCAGTGCTGGCGCTGGCCCGTTGACGGTGGACCCGCTTCCAACCATTAAATCAACGGCCGGAAATGGTTATCGTCACCGATACCCTCGTGCTCCTGGTCGCCTCTTACACCGCCAGCGCAGATCTGACCACCCCGCCCCGGCGACGCCTCCAAACCAGTCACGAAACGTCTCTCAGGGTGGTCCATTTCCTGGCCTGGCCTCGGCATCCGCTTTCTTGATCGGTATGCGCGAGCCTTTTCGATGCCAGTTGCCGCCAACGATGCGATAGCTATGCCGGCAAAACATATAAAGGGAACAGCCCAGGGTACAAATAGTGATGCTCTACTCATTAGGCTAAATCCGTTGGTTGAGACTGAAGGGTGGGCAGTGGCGAACGGACAATCAATGGCGCAGATGGGATTGCAGGATTGCCAGCGGACCGACCACGCCTTCATCCACGCCATCCTGCTGGCATCAGCACAAGGGCGTCGCCGGGCTCTCATGCACCGCATTACCGGAGGCGCTCCTGATGGAGGCATGCCGTTCCTGGTACTCCAGCCCTGGCAGTAGATGGAGTCGCATCCCAGTCTCCAATGCCGTTCGATGTTGCTCTCTCTGGGCTGGGCAGCCGAAGTTGGTTTACGCGAAGGCAAACATGCCTTTTCGCTGGATTTGGAGAAGACGACAATCGCATGGATGCGCAGTCAGATGTAACGTGGCCTACCTTGCATACAGGCACGATGGTTTCAGTCCGATCAGGATCGACGCCGCGTGAGCTGGTGATGCGTCTCGTGCCAGTACCCGGCATGCGGCGGGCCTGCCTTAGGGCGGCAGGCCCGGCGCGGGTCTTCTGGGGCTAGTTGATCGTGTCGGTGCGGTCGTAGTCGAGGAAGACCTTGTAGTAGTTGAGCTTAGGATGGTGTGTGTTGTTAATCGATTCGTGGGCTAGCAGGGCCCCGGTCTTCGGGTCGAAGATCAGCAGGTCTTCAACGATCTGCTTGTCCCCGTCGTTGGTGCTGGTGCTGGTGCCGGTGATGGCGACGCCGGGGCGGCCGGCCCGGTCGGTGACGTTTCCTCGCCATTGAAAGCCGGGCACCTGGGCGAGGGTGGTGAGGATCATCGCGCGGAAGGTCTGCGATACCGGGTATCGGCTGTAGACAATGCCCACCGCCTTGGTGACGCTGGCCAGATCCTGCGTGGTGTGCAGGAATTGGGCCAGCGCGCGCCGGTTCGTGGGCAGGGGCTCAAGTCCGTCCGACTCGGCGGACAATGGCGAATCGCGTCTTTCACCGACCTTCAGAGTAACCTTGGCGAAGTAGGCCGCTGATTCCACGTCGGGGTAGAGCGCCGCGCCTGCTTCGGTGCGCTGGTGACCGGAGCCGTCCGCGGCGATCCACGTCTGCAGCTTTTCGACGTAGCTCATGGCGTATCGGCCGTCTTCGGATTCCTGAATGGCTCCACCCCAGTACTGGGCGCGGACGTAGGTGTACCGTCCGCTCCGGGTGTCGTAAGGGGCAGCACCGATTCGAGATGCGAGGGCCCGCAGGTGATCGCCGGCGGCGGGTGGCTGGTTGGTGATCTGGTAGGCCACCGGCACGAGCACTTGACCAGGAGCCGAAGCCGTGATCGGTGAACTTTCCTGCCTGTCGACGGTCAGTACCGTCCCAGCCCCGACCGTAGCGACCAGCGCGGCGGCCGCCGTGGTGAGGACCAGTCGTCGGATTGGACGCGCCGGCCGCACGTGGGCCGCCTGATCCCGGGTGGCCTCAGCGCGGGCGATGAGCGCGATTACAGATGTCCGCGCAGGGGGAATGATGACGCCCCTGGCCGGGTCCTCCGCCTTCAGCAGCATTCGAGTGTCCTTCACACCAAACATGTTCTCCCCTTTCACCCTTCACGATCCAGTTGAGCATTCAGCGCCTTGGCCATGCGTTTCCGAGCACGGTGCAGCCGCACCGCCGCAGTCGTCCGGGTGCAGCAAAGAACGGCTGCGGCCTCACCGAGGGATAGCTCTTCCCAGCCGATTAGGCGCAAGATCTCCTGATCAATATCTGGTAGGGTCGCCAACGCCGCCCGCACCCCGGCCACCGCGACCAAACTGTCCTGCGCCATAACCACTGCCCGGCCGCCCCCGCCGATGACATCGGCGAAGAGCGTTGCCTGAGGCGCAGCGCGCCCATCCCGCCTGTTGTTGGCCAACACTCGGCGCGCCACCGCATACAGCCAGGGCAGACAGTCCTGTGGTACCTCCGCGCGCCGGCGCCACGCGATGACGAACACTTCTTGGGCGACCTCGGCTGCGACGTCCCCGTCATACAACCTGCGCAGGCCGTAGCGCACAATCCGTTCATAGTGGGCAAGGTAGATTTCGGTGAACCATTCCTCGCCACGGTCCTTCGGTGGACCCATCGACCCTCCCCCTGGCAGCAGGCACCCTGACATCCATGCTTCTGTCACCGTCAGCGCGATCATTACCGAGCAAGGGAAGAAAGTTTCACCGGCCGCGCGTCTCATGCGAAGCCAGGGCCATTGCGTTGTCGGTGGGTAGGGCTTTGAGCTGGGGATTCGTGGCTTAGGTGGCCTCTGTGGAGACGAGGGAAGCGGGTGAGGCCTCATGGGTGATCATGGAGTTCTCTAACGACCTCGTGCACGGTTGTGGATCCCTGAGCATCGATGGTCGTTGTTTCTGTCATGGTTGGTGCTGCGATCATGATGAATCGTCGGATGGCGGGGCTGTCTCGGCTGGTGATCGAGGGCCTGGTTGTGGAGCTGGCGTCGCGCTGGCAGGCCCGGCACCGTGATCGGCTTGCCGCGCGGGCGCGTCGGCGTGGGATTGGCGCTGGGGCGACAACACCGGTTCGTGTTCAGGGACCGGTTGGTGGCCATGCTGGTGCATCTACGGCACGGGTTGACCCATGACGTGGTGGCCGCCTGGTTCGGGGTGCACCGCTCGACGGTTAGCCGCAGGGTCGCCGAGGTGCGGCCGCTGCTGGCCGAGCGTGGCTGCCGGGTGCGCGACGGCGTGCGGCTACGCAGCCTCGCGGGCGTGGTCGGGTACCTGGGCCACTACCCGCGGGCGTTGATGGACGCCACCGAGGTGCGGGTCCGCCGACCGGTCGAGGGCCGGGCGGGCCGGGACCGGTTCGTGTCCGGCAAGGCCCGGGGTGAACACGATGAAGGCCCTGGTGATCTGCGATCCGGCTGGTCGGCTGCTGTTCTGCGGCGAGACCCGGCCGGGCTCGATGCACGACCTCACCCAGGCGCGGACCGCAGGCCTCGTCGACCTGCTTCTCCACACGCCGATCGGGGTTCAGGTCCTCGCCGACACCCGGCTACCAAGGACTGGGCGCCGACACCGCCGGCGCGGTGATCACCCCAAGGCCCAGACCACGCAAACACCAAAATTCGCTGCCGCCGAGCGCATCGCCGCACACGACGCCGCGCGCAAACGGCACTCGTCACAGCGCATCCGAGTGGAGCACGTCATCGGCCACCTCAAGAACTGGCGGATCCTGGCCCGCTATCACGGCCGACGCGAACACTTCGACGCCACCATCCGCGCCATCGCCGGCCTGCTGTCCGACCACCAACACACCGACCGAACCGAACACACCACCAAGCGACCGAAGGCCCTACCAGCCACAGCCCACACAGATGAAGCGGCCAATCCCCGAGGAGACGGCGACTCCAGACAACCGTGCGAGGTCGTTAGGACGATGTAGCTTGACGCCGACCAGCCTGACAGCTCCGGCGCGCCGACTGCGGACGACCACGACGACGGCGAGCACAAGCATCGCGAGAGAGGCCCCAGCTCGACCGGTATGCCCAGCCGTCGCCCCGTCGGTTGCGGCCGTGGCGTTTATCAGGGCATCACGGTGCCTGTTGTTCGTCTGACAGGACCTCCCCCGGGAAGACTACGCGGCACGCCGGAGACAGGTTCCATTCGCCGGTGAGTTGAGTCGCAGCCTGATTCCAGATCTTGTGCACCGCCTCGAAGAGATCGATGACCTCGTGGGCTGTGCGAGCGCCGCGGGATCTACTGGTTTCCCACGCGACTTGGCGCCATCCCCCGTCCGGGGTCCGCCGCTCTGAATTTGTGAGCGGATGCAGTTTGGCTTGTAGCAAATGCTCAAGCGCCAAACCGACGACGTCGGGGGCAACCTTCTCTGCGAGTGGCTGGGCCTCGGCTAGCTTGGGCCATGCGACGACCAGGACCTTGTGCCAGATCTCCGGTGGGAAGGTGTTGGCGAGGTGATGGCTCTCCCCGACCGGGAGATCCCGCAGTCGTCGCTCCGCCTCCAGCGTCTGGCCGACGTAGAGCAGGCCCCACCGAAGCCAGACGCCGTAGACCACGGGTCCCTCGATCCCGTCCCCGCCATGCCTCGCACCGACAAGCGCCTCACCCAGACGGTGGGCAAACCGGTACCTGCTCCGGCGCCAGGACCGCGCTGCCTCCCGCCCTGATGTGAGCTGCTGTAGCGCACCACGCCAGGCGAGGAACGCCTCCTCGTCGTAACTCTCCAGATGGTTCGGCAACTTGTCCTCGTCCTCGGTGGGCGACAGACACGAGGCTAGATCCCGAGCGGTCGAAGGTACATGGTTACCTGCGTCCGTCTCCTGCTGCCCGCGCGGGCCGATGCCGGCCGGAGGCCGCCAGCAGGCCCAGCGCGGGCAGGCCGCTGCGTCGCGCTTGCGCGGCGCCTTGATCGGCCGGTGGAAGTGGCTGCCGCGCTGCGCTGGCTCGGCAAGGCGTCCCTGCCGTTGTCGGCGTTGACGGAGGCCGCGGTGGTGCGTCCCGCGTTGGATGCCGTGGGGCTGACGATGGACGGGCGGCCGGCGGCGGCGTCGACGACCAGGCGGCGACGCTCGGTGTGCTACAACGTCCTTCAGTACGCCGTGGAGTTGGAGCTGTTGGACTTCAACCCGGTCGACAAGCTGCGGGTGCGGTCGTCCCGGCAGAAGGTGGCCGGGGGGTGGACCGCCGAGTCGTGGTCAACATCCGTCAGGCGCGTGAGCTGTTGACCGGGGTGACGTACGTCGGCCGGCGGGGGAAGAACGGTCGTCGCGGTGAGCGCCTGGTCGCCTTCTACGCCTGTCTCTACTTCGCGGCGCTGCGGCCGAGTGAGGCGCTGGGCCTGCGGGAGTGGGACTGCCATCTTCCGGCAACCGGCTGGGGTCTGCTGACGGTGGAGAAGTCACGGCCATCGGCCGGGAAGCGCTACACCGACAGCGGCGAGGTACACGACGACGGAGGACTCAAGCACCGGGGCGACACCGAAGCGCGGGAGGTGCCGATCCTGCCGGAACTGGTGACGATCCTTCGGGCGCACATCGACCGGTTCGGCGTCGGCGCAGACAGGCGGCTGTTCCGCAGCGACCAGGGCAACGTGGTGGCGTCCTCGACGTACTCCCGCGTCTGGGAAGAGGCGCGGACGGTGAGCCTGACCCCGGACCGGGTCGCCTCACCCTTGGCCGGCCGACCCTACGATCTGCGGCACGCCGGGGTGTCGCTCTGGCTCAACGCCGGGCTGCCGGCACCCGAGGCCGCGCAGCGGGCCGGGCATTCGGTCGACGTGCTGCTCAAGGTGTACGCGAAGTGCATCGACGGCGACCGCACCCGGATGAACGAACGCATCGAGGCGGCGCTCAGCCGATGATCCCGCACCGTTCTCGGAACTCGGTGAGCCACTCGCCCACCTGTGCATCGTCATGCAGGTACGGCTCCTTCGGCCCGTGGCGCAGATCGATGCCGGCGAGGATTCCGAGTGCCTACCACACGGCTTGGTCGACCTCGACGCCTTCCAGGTCGAGCATGGTCCGGGTAGCCCAGCGGTCCACCTCGTCACGCGACTGGCTGCCGGAGAGGATGGCTGCGAAACGCGCTTCCTGTCGGCACGGCTGGGAGGGACCGGCTGCGCGGTCGTCACGGGCGCGGTCCTGTCAAACCGATCTCCGTTACTGCTCATCGAGAGGGCTCTGACCTGGTCGGATAGGCCAGCGCAAGCGCCCAAGATCATTGCACGTATTTTGCATGGACGGCTGCAAACGGCGGCTACTGGTGGCATCTGGCTGCACATGCCGACTGATCGGCCGAGGGGCGTATCCGCAGGTCAAGTGGCGCTTTTGCTGATCGTCGAGGTGCCCCCGGCAGGATTCGAACCTGCGACACACGGTTTAGGAAACCGATGCTCTATCCCCTGAGCTACGAGGGCGCGAGTGCCTAGTCTAGCGACCTTGGGGTTCACCTGGGGTGGCAGGGAGTGGCCCACGTTCACCCACGTCACCCGCACCCTTGTTCTCCCAGCCCAGGACCACACCCGGAGCACACAACCCCCGTTTGCGGCCGGCGGTCGCCCGGGGTGACCCGTGCTGGCACCGGTTGAGCCACGGTGGCACCGGCTGGAGAGCACACACCGCGCACATCAATCCAAGATCAAGCGCTCGGTCGTGGGCATGCACTCAACTCGGCAAGGCTACGTGCGGGGTGCCGTCGCCCTTGCACCAGTTACGACGACGCGCGAACCGCGGCAAATCTGTGCACTTGAACTTGTTCACGTCGGGCTTCCAGCTCAGCTCGCGTCCAAAGCTTCGGCGCGGCCTGCCAGATCTGCGGCGATGTCGTCCCAGTCAGGGCCATGTAGCCAGAGGTTTTGCGCAGCCTCTCGCATCAGCGCCGGCTCATCGGGTCGTTGCAGAAGGACGAGCCGATAGGCCAGGTTCCGTACCCATACCGGCAAGAGGCCGTCAATCATGTGTGGGCACAGCTCGTGCAGCATGGCGAGGATCGACTCCGCGTCGGCGAAGGTTAGCTCTTCGATGAAGTAGTGATCGGCATGATCAGCGCCGCACCGCGACGGAGTGGGTCGATATTCGTCGCCGTAGAGGCACCGAGCGTGCTCCGTCAGGGTGCTGTGCATGTCGTGGACTCTACGATGCCCTGGTTCAGAGACAGACGCTGAAGCCGTCGCAGACTACGGAGGGGAGGCACCCGCTTCGCGGCAGATCCGAAAGTCTGGCCCTTGAGGGACGGTCACCCTGCGAGCCGGTGGCACGCTGCTCGGCTGCGCGGCAGTCCGGCTTGTGTGAACACGAGTCCGCAGCTGCCGTGCGTCGGGTCCCAGAGTGCGTCGTTGCTGACCAGTGCCCGAAGCAGCGCTCGCTGTGCTCCGGTGAGGGGGCGGTGCGCGGCGTACCGTTGGGGGAAGGCGAAGCAGACGAGTGCTCCCCAGCCGTCGTCGAAGCCGGCCCAACTGTCTCGACTGGCCACCTGGCAAGCTGCCGTCGCGATGTCGTCGAAGTCGCGGGCGATGCGGATCGCCGCGGCGACGAGCGCGTATTGGTGCAGTCCCGGAGGCGGTGGCTGGGCTAGTGCAGCCAGGATGAGTTCACGGCTGCGCGGATCGTCCTCATGGGCCAACGCGGCCTTGAGGCGGACCGCCGGGTCCGGGTCGGTGAGCCGGTCGCGGAGGTCAACACCGGACTGAACGAGGCAGTTCATCCACTGCGCCCGCGGCCCAGCGTCTCGTTCCGACCACTCCAGAACGAGAACCGCCAGTTCCATTCGCCGGTCCGCCAGCGACGGCATACGGGCAATCGCGACAAGATTCTCTGCGCGGTGCAGCGCCCGGCCCGGCGGACACGCCTCGAGCAGCGCAATCACCACCGGGTATGCCTGTGCCACGGCGTCGGCGAGGTCCCACCGCGAACACAGCCACCCCGCCCCACGCCTAGCCACGCTCTGTCACTCGCGACTGCCGCATTGCGATCTACAATCGAGCTCAGACACACACTCATCGGCAGACGTCCGCACTGGATCATCATCTGTGGCTGCGGGCCCTCCGCGTTGCGGCGTCCCGTTTGTAGGCGTAGATCGTGAACACGTCACGGACTGCGGTGTGGATCCAGTCAGCATGGTTGTCATCGACGTTGGTCAGGGCCGACGCCACTGCCGGCAGGCCGGTTGCGTCCTCCCTCCGGAGTAAGGCTTCCGCGGTGGCGCGGGTGACGAACGTGTCGGCGGCGTCGAGTAGGAGCTGCTGCAGCGGTTGCTGAGCTTCCGGCATATCCGCGAAGCTCGCCAGGGCGCGGCCGGCGTCCGCGCGGTCCCGAATTTGGGGCTGTCGGCAAGCGGTTGCAGCGCCGCGACCACGGCGCGTCGTACCTCATCGCTCATGGACGCCATCATCCGGGACTCAGCGGGCGGGTAGCGGCGGACCAAGTCCCGCCCGCATCGCGGCATGACAGTGATGTAGATCTTGCGATGCTCGTGCAGTTCTACGTAAATCCTCAATGCCTCAGGCAACCCTCGATGCCGGCTACTGGAACGACGATGAACTGTTCGACCGCGACCTCGACGCCATTCTCACCGCGACACCCGACGGGCGGCCTGGCCCACCGATTTGTCGCCGTCGGTGTACTCGGAGAAGATCTCGTCGAGGATCCTCCGGGAGCTCGCCGTCGCCGCCTCGCCGTCGTCCAGCGCGTTGGCGTAGGTGACAAGCGTCTTCCACAGCGCCCAGCCACGCCCGCGCGCCCATGTCGCGTCATCCACGGACAGTCGCTCCCCGAACGCCCGCCGGCCGTCGCCGGTCAGCAACGTCCAAGCGACCGCCAAGTCACAGGAGGGATCGCCAACGCCGCAGCTCCCGAAGTCGATGACCGCCGCCAGATGCCCGCTGTTGAGCAGGAGATTTCCCTGCGCGATGTCACCGTGGAACCAGCGCTCCACACCGTCCCAGCGCGCATCCAAGGCGCACTTCCAGATCTCGCCGGCCATCTCGACATCGATACGCCCGTCGAGTGCCGTGAGCCCTCGGTTGGCCTCCCCGTCGTAGGTGCGCAGCGTGCCACCCCGGTACCAGTTGTGCTGGCCTGGACGGGGGCCGTCAGCGGGATCGACGCCTTGCAGGGCCACGATGAACTCGGCCAGGTCGAGCGCGAACCGGACCGAGTCGGCGATGCGGTCCACCCGCGCGGTTTCGCCGTCGAGCCACTGGTAGATCGACCAGGAGTACGGGTAACCCTCGCCGGGTTCGCCTTTCGCCAGTGGGGTGGAGATAGGCAGCGGGAGACGGGGGGCGAGCACCGGAAGCCACTTGTGCTCCTTGTCGACCGCCTCGGTGTACTGCAACGCGCTCGGCAGGCGCACTGACATCCCGGAGCCGAGGTGGAAGGTCCAGTTGTCCCAGCCGCCGTCGGCGACCCGCTCGACCGGGAGGTCAGCCCAATGCGGGAACTGGCTGGCGACGAGCCTGCGCACCTGTTCCACGTCGACCGCGATGCGTTTGGGCAGCGGGCCGAGATCTGGAGCGTCGCTCAAAGGAGTCCTCGCCCAAGAAGGTCGGTAGCAGTATCGACAGCCACCGCGTCCACGCTCGCCACCCTGCCGCGCAACTTAGAAGGCCCAACGTAGCTGTACCGCCTGGCCTGCCTCACCGGGCGACGGTATCCACTGGCGACCGGAGACGTCCAACGAAATCCGAGCCTTACTGCGGTGTCACCGCCCGATCAGCGGCAGAAGAGCATGCGCCGGCCGCGCCGCATGAACGATTGCAGCAGGCCACGAGATTCTCAATCAGAGCTGGTCCAGAAGCAAAACGCCGTTCGGTGAGTAGAAGTAGTCGCGTACTTGCCGAGCCCAGTCTTCGATCCTCGGGTCTTCCGCGTGCAACAACCACTCGGAAAGATGCGCGCACTCGTCGGTGTACCCGTTCTCCGCGAGCCACCGCAGCGTCTCGTGCCGACCGGCACCGAAGATGGCTTGCGCGTCAAAGCCGATGCCCAAGTCCATGTCGCCGGTGCGGAATTTCGCGCCATACAGGCGGCACGAGTCTGCCGGATCACCGATCAGAAACAACAAGAAGGCTGTCACGTAGATCTGCTCGTACTCGTCGCTCTCGCCACTGTCCGGGCCTTCGCGCCAAGTCCTCTCGAGGTCGAAGATCTCCCGCAGCATCGCGTGATGGGGACGAGGGTCACCGACATCCACCATCCGGAGCGCTTCCCGGCGCGAAGCCGGACTCGACAGGTCCACAGGCTTGGGCACGCATGCACGGTAGTCCAGCGGGGCTTATCCATTACGTGGAGGCCTCGGAAGCGGTTAGACCCTCCGGCTTCACGCGCGCTCGGCGGCATGGAAGCACACTACGATCCTGGCTCGGGTCCGGGAAGGCCGAATCGGCAAGATGAAGCAAGCATCGGCCTTCCCAGGTCAGACGGACGGGTTCACCGTCGTCCCGGGAACTCTGTCGCCGTTTTATGCCGGTGCCGTGACAATGCTCGGCGGAGGCGAGACGACGACTGGTCGAGGGGTGCTGCTGGAGTGGGCCAACGGTTGGGCGGCCGCACATGGCCGGCGATGGTCAGCACGGTCCACCTCGGGTGCCATCAGTACCGAGTCGTACGGCCGGCGGGAACGCCGAGGTTTGCCGGTCTCTATGAGGGCCGTCTCGGCGCCCAGTTCTGCCTCGACAAGGACACAGCGGTCCTGTTCGCCCAGGCGTGGGGCCTGGCTGCCCGGTCGCCGCGCACGATCGTCTACCTCCCACTGCGCCGCGCGACACTCCCCACCCACCATGTCTGGGGGCGCCCGCTCGACCTGGTGCTGCTGCACCACCGTCTCGCGTTCCCACCGTCACGGTGGAAGCAGGTCCGTTCCCGGTTGGGGACTGGCAGGCCGCACACCGTCGTCCTCCCCGGTCACGCGTGGCCGTCGCGGTCGATCGCCGACCACCGACGGACCTGGCATCAGGAGTTTCGCGATCATCTTCGGTGGGACATAGCCGCTGACACGTTGGTGCTCACCGGCAGCCGCGAGGCGTTCGAACTGGAGGCCGACCAGGTCCGCGCCTTGGCCGAGGAGTGTCCGGCTCATCGCGCCCGCACGCCGGGCACGCACTGCTGCGCCGAGATCGGCATGGGCAGAACCAGGCGCTACCTGACCAGCGTCGGCCGTACGCCGAACTGCACGCCGAATACTCGCAATAGCCCCCCAGGCGGAGGAAGTCGGGGCAGACGAGGGCGAGCGCCTCGCGGCAGATCCGTGCGTCGCGCCAGGACGCCGATCGATATGGCAAGATCCGCCCATGAATAGCTTCGCTCAACCACTCGACGGCATGAATGCACTGGTTGTCGGAGGTGGGGGCGAAGGAATCGGGCGCGCGGTCTCGCGTGCGTTCGCCAGGGCTGGCGCAGCTGTCGCTGTCGCTGACATCGACCCGGGCCGGGCGCGAGAGGCCGTCGAGGAGCTGACCGGGTCGGGCGCCCGTGCTGTTCCGCTTGCTGGTGACGTACGGTCCCGGCCGGCGGTGGACGCATTTGTTGCCTCCACCATCGCTGAGTTCGGCCGGCTCGACACGCTCGTGACCGTCGTGGGCGGGCAGGTCGCGTTCGTGCCGGCGGTACGGCTGCACGAGATGAGCGACGACGACTGGGATCTGGCGTATGAGATAAACCTCGGCTATGTGGCGCGCGCGGCCCGCGCGGCGATCCGTGCCTTCCTGGCCCAGGGACAGGGCGGATCCATCGTGAGCATTGGTTCGGTCACCGGCGTCATGGCTGCGCCCACGCAGGCCGGCTACGGCGCGGCCAAAGCCGGCCTCGCGAGCCTCGCCAAGACCGTCGCTGCGGAGTACGCCGGCGACGGGATCCGCATGAACGTCGTGGCGTGCGGCGCCATCGCAACGGCGGTGGCAAATGCTGCGCAGCCCGCCGACGAGGTGCCCGAGATTCCGATGCGCCGGCTCGGTGTCCCCAACGACGCCGCGGCGGCGGCTGTCTATCTGGCCTCGCCGCTTTCGTCCTACGTGACCGGGCAGAGCCTTGTCGTCGATGGGGGTGTCACGGTGCGAGGCCCGTTCTCCGCCTAACGCTGGTCTCGCGTTTGAAACCAACAGCAGCCTGAACGCGGTCATAGCACCGAGCTTCCGGTATCCGGCATCCGCACATCGGCTACTTGTCCGTGCGCCCTCGCAGCTGTCCACGCCCGAAGTCGGCGGCTACCGAAGGCGCCGGAGGTGCCGGCACCGGCGCGCGCACGACCGGCGGCTATGAGCGGAAACGTGATCGAGCGGTGAGAGGCGGGCAGACGTTATCCGGTTGGGCGCGACGATATCTGCACCGGCGGCAGCGGGCCGCCGATCCGATACGACGCCGTCGAGCGGTGCCTGAGGGCCCTCGCCGAGCACGCCGTGCGGCTGTCCGCTACCGTCCATATGGCGCGCATTGGTTGTGGCCTGGCCGGCGGCCGGTGGGAGCGCATCGAACCGCTCGTCAGCGCGACCTTGTGTGGCCGCGACATCGATACCACCGTCTACGACCACGATTGACCGATCGAAACAACGCTCGGTAACACACTCATCGCGGCAGATCCGGATGGGTTCGAGGGCGGGTGCGAAGGTCAGCGTAGTGGCCTCAGCGGGTGGCCGTGATGGATCGAGACTGTCAGTCGTCGCTCTTATGATCATGGCCATGTCGACTGCGTTCACCAC